>CAYHAH010000141.1:0-3355 GCA_964354575.1 uncultured bacterium | reverse complement strand
TGCTTTAAGGACTTCCGGCTTCATTGAAGGTATGTTGAGCGCCGCCCTTGCCGAACCGCCTTTTAATACCTCTATTATCTGCTCCACAACATCGATCGCGACATTTACCTGGGCTTCAACAGTTGCCGCGCCCAGATGCGGGACGGTTACCGCATTGTCGATGGAAAGAAGAGGATTGGTCGGCTCAGGCGGTTCCTTGTCATAAACATCAATCGCAGCTGCCGCAACTTTTTTTGATCTCAGGGCCTCTGCAAGGTCATTCTCGTTTATGATCCCTCCCCTGGCGCAATTGACGACCCTCACGCCGTCTTTCATTGATTTGATCTTTTCAGCGTTGATCAGATTTGCCGTGTCCTTGTTTTTCGGCAGATGCAGCGACAGGTAATCGGCCTCTTTGATAACGGAATCAATGTCCTTGAGCTCCACGCCGAGCTTGTCCGCATATTCTTTCGTCACAAAAGGATCGTAAGCGATGACTTTCATGCCGAAAGCGATCGCATAGTTGGCGACATGGCTCCCGATCTTGCCAAGTCCGAGAATGCCAAGGGTTTTGCCGTAAACCTCAACGCCTGTGAACTTGGACCGCTCCCATTTTCCCGCCCTGAGCGACGCCTGCGCCTGCGGAATATTGCGGGACATCGCGAGAAGCATAGCCCATGTGTGTTCGGCTGCGGCGATCGTGTTCCCTTCGGGAGAGTTCACGACTATAATGCCCTTCTTGGTCGCTGCCGTAAGATCGACGTTGTCCACTCCAACCCCGGCTCTCGCGATTATCTTCAGCTTTTTCCCGGCCTCTATGATCTTCGGGGTTACTTTTGTTTCGCTTCTCACGACGAGCGCGTCGTACTCGGGGATTATCTTTACAAGTTCGTCTTCCGGAAGCCCGGTTTTCATGTCGACTTCAAATCCGGCATCCCTCAGCTTCTTCAATCCGCTTTCGGCGATCTTGTCGCTTGCTAAAACTTTCATTTAAGCGCTTCCTCCACCGCGGCCACCGCCTCGCCCATTTTTATCTTTGCTCCCATCTGCGATCCTACCATCTCAAGGGCGGCAAAGGCTGCGATCATGTCCATCTTGTCCGCATAGCCGAGATGTCCTATCCTGAATTTTTTACCCTTCAGGTCTTCCTGCCCGCCCGCAAGCACGACCCCGTACTGTTCCCTGCAGGCTTTCCTCAATGCCTCGGCGTCGACGCCTACCGGAGGAACAACGGCCGTTACCGCCTTGGAAGCGGACCTTTCTTCGGCAAGCAGGCCGAAGCCCAAGGCCTTGACCCCCGCCCTGACGGCGTGCGACAGCTTATCATGCCGCTTGAAAATATTTTCGAGCCCCTCGGCCTTCAGCATCCTGAACGAAACCTGCAGGCCGAACGCGATGGAAAGGCACGGCGTCCAGGGCGTTTCGCCCGTCTGCGCGAATTTCCTCGCCGCCCCGAGGTCAAAATAAAACCTGGGTGTTTTTGCCGATTCATAAGCCTTCCATGCCTTTTCGGACATGCTCACGAATGACAATCCCGGCGGCACCATGAAAGCCTTTTGCGATCCGGCAGCGACGACATCAAGCCCCCATTCGTCCGTTCTGAGATCGGCCGTGAGAAGCCCTGATACCGCGTCAACAATTGAAAGCGCGCCGTGGCCCGCGACAAGAGATGCGATGGTCTTCACGTCATTCAGGACGCCGGTCGAAGTCTCGTTCTGCTGGAATATGACCGCCTTTATTTCCTTGTTCCTGTCTTCCTTCAATTTTTGTTCGACGATCTTGGGGTCAACCGCTTTTCCTCTCTCAACCTTTACCTCGTCAATGTTAAAGCCGTATGCCTTTGCTATTTTTACGAACCTTGAACCGAAGGCGCCGATGTTCAGGATCAGTATTTTGTCTCCCGGCGAGAGAGTGTTCACCAATGCCGCTTCCATAGCTCCCGTGCCGGAAGCGGTAAGGATCAAAACGTCGTTCTTTGTCTGATACGCCCATTTTAACCCTTCGGTAACCTCCGTCAGGACCGCCTTAAAATCGGAACTCCTGTGATTTATCATCGGATGGCTCATGGCGGAAAGGACCTCCGGTGGAACCTGTGTTGGGCCCGGAATAAGAAGATACTGCTTCAAAGCCATATCAATTCCCCTTTCTAAATATCCCTGTGCCAGTCGATCTCAACGAACTTGTCGCCGCGTCTGAATTTGAAATTCTCTTTCCCGCCCTTATAGGCTTCTTTCAAATGATGCCCTATCCTCATTGCCAGGGCATCGGACGTGGTTTCGGCATATATACCGCCGTTGCGTTTTTCCACAAGAATAAGCCTGTCCATGGGGTTATTGTCTATCGCGCGGCGCTCCTCGCTTTTGATCACGTTTATCAGCTCATCCATGTGCTCATTGACAAACCCGCCGGTCAGAAGCACCTTTCCCATCGCGTACTTGTCCTCGATCTTCCTGTCAGCCGGGCACTTGCGATATTGAAGTTTGGCGTTCTTCTTCGCTTCTGCTAACAGATCAGCATTAAAATGCCAGTGCTTTTTATGGTATACGGCGCTGCAAACAGGACAGACGGTAGGTTCGGAAAATCCTTTTACGGGAACATAAGGGTCGCGGAGAACTTCGCCAGTTCTATTGGGATTATAATGTTCATTGTGCGTTTTCCCGCCGCTGCTATTTGACCTTTGAGCCACAGGATATCCCTTCTATCTCTTGGAATACTGGAATTTTTTTCTAGCTCTCTTCTGGCCGTATTTCTTTCTCTCTTTCATCCTGGGGTCCCTTGTCAAGAGCCCCAATTTCCCCAATACCGGCCTGAATTCCGGGTTTGCTTGTATGATAGCATTTGATACACCCTGTCTCACGGCTCCGATCTGGGAACATATTCCGCCGCCCTGGGCATACGCATAAACATCGAACTTGCCGAGCGTGTTTGTCGCGACAAAGGGTTCCATGGCTGTTTTTAACAGTAATTTTCTTCCGCATGCGTAGTTTTCGAGCGGCTTTCCGTTTATGAGGTATTTACCGCTTCCCTCGGAGATCCACACCCTTGCGCCGGACGTTTTCCTGCCGCCCGTGCCGTGGTACTGCACGGTCTTGGGCGGCTTCTTTTTTTCTGCCGCCGCCTTGCGCACTTCCGCAACAGGGGCTTTTTCTACGGAAGCTTTCTTCGGGATTTCGATCTTTGGGGCCGCTTTCAGCTGAGGGACTTTCTTCGGCTTGATCTCCTGCCTGCCGGCCCGCTCCGCCGCGAGGCGAGCAGGCAAGGCTTTCTTGGTTTTTGGCGCAGCTTTCCTTGCCGGAGCAGCAGCCTTTTTTTTGATCTCTTTCTTTTCTTTCTTGATTTCCTCTTTTTTCATTTTCCTTCCCCTTTATATATCGAT
>CAYHAH010000140.1:0-5494 GCA_964354575.1 uncultured bacterium | reverse complement strand
TGAACGATCCCGTGGTGCTGTTGGCGCCGATCGCCAGATCAAGCACTATGCCGGGGGTCACGTAATAGCCAAGCCCCGCGAACAGGGACCTTCTTGACATCTCTGAACTCGAACCGCTGGATCCGCCTCGCAGATAGAACGAATCGGTCAATTTTCCTTCGATACCCACATCATAGACCAATAAACTGCTGACCCTGCTCAGGTCAGCCGCAATGATCAGCCTGTCTTCCATCGGCCTCCAGGCTATGCCGGCCTTTATGTATTTGTCGATAATGATCTCTGAACCGTTCGTGCACTGGATATCGGTTTTCCAGGCATTTTCAATAACGAGCCCCACGGTAAACCATTTGGCGGGTATGTAAAGGAGCCCTATATCCGCGGAGTAGCCCGTGCCTTCAAGCGAGGATATCCCCGAGAGCCTCAACGTCTCTCCTTTAAGGCTTATTCCAAGAGAGAAGTTGTCGAATATCTTTTGTGAATAGGCCACATGAACGAAACGGTCCTGGGAATCGTAGTAAAATGAACTGAAGAAGGATTTCAGGACTGCGACGCCAAGCGCTGATGATTCGCCGAAAGTGTACCTGTAGCCGATACCTGCCGATGTAGTGTCGCCGAGCCCGGAATAATAAAACCCGAGCTCCTGTCCTTTTCCGTAGCAGAATCCGGCGGGGTTTTCTGAGATCCCGTTTATGTCATCGGATACGGCGATAAAGGCGCCGCCCATCCCCAGGGGCCTGGCCATGCCGGCGGGGAATGCCGAACGGGAAAAAGAAGAAACAAAAATGAAAGCGATAAAGATCAGCGCTATTTTTTTCATTTCGCCCATATTTTATTGCATATCAGAAAAATGTCCAGCAAGTATTTTGAAGGGGCAGGCCTCCCCGAAAAGTCAGGGAGGCCCGTTCAACTATTTTTTTGCTTTAGCGGATTTTTCCTCGATCTCCAGCTCTTCTTCCTCCTCTTCGTTAACGGATCCTTTTGATTCCTTGAAGAACTTCGTGTCGAGCATCTGCATGTTGCTTGCCACAACTTCGGCAAATGAACGCTTCTGCCCGTCCTTTTCGTACTTCCTTATCTGAAGCTTTCCTTCGATCGCGACCGGCTTTCCTTTTTTAAGGTATTCTCCGCAGATCTTCGCAAGTCCCCTCCAGGCGACTATGTTTATGAAATCCACTTCCTTCTCGCCGTTCTTTGACGGCCTCTCCACCGCGAGGGCGAACCTTGCGACGGGCAGCTCGTTCGTTGTGTAGCGGACTTCGGGATCGGCGGCCAGGCGGCCGACGAGTATGGTCCTGTTTAATGACATCATTTGTTATCACCTCCTTTAACTGAAGGGATACAAGCAATTTTGTTGCCAGATGTTTTGAGCATGAAGGTGGTTTAAAACTGTAGGAAAAAATGTCACTTGTAGTCGATTTCGACATCAAAAGGGCAGGAATACAGATTAATTCAGATGTTTTTCAGTTCCTTGAGCAGCTTTTGGTAGTGAGTTCCCTGCCAGTAGGCTTTTTTGCACTTGGGGCAATAGGAGAACTTGTCCAGGGTTTCATAGACGAATTTCGGGACGATCTTCTTTACTTCTTCCTTGCTTGCGTCTTTTACGGGAGTGTTGCACTCAGGGCATCTCGAGAAAGACTGTCCGCTTTCAGGCCTTATTTTCGCGAGCTTTGATATCTCCTTCAGCTGCATCACCAGGTCCGTGGATTTTATCAGAAAAACCTTTGCCCCGCGTATCTTTGCCATTTGCGAGTCCCTGGTCACTATGAAACGGCCTTCTTCCTTTGAAATCCGGAGGATCTCGCGGTCATCCGTTTTCGGGTCGTAATATGTGTCGTATCCCATGAGGCGCAGTCTCTTTGCGAGCTTGCCGAGCATTGAATCGACTATGAATTTCATGCGGTTTGTTTGTGCCTGTAACTTATGAGTTCGAGGTCAAGCTCATCAAAATCTATATCGGGATAGGGATAGAACCTGCCCGTCTTTGTCTCTTTTATGGCGAGGTCCGTCAGGTCCACTTCAAGGTTAAGGTCGGCGGGGACTACGCGGAAGTCTTGATTGATCTGGGAAGGATCCATCGGCTGGGCCCAGAGCTCTATGATCCTGCTTATGGTCTTCCTCCTGCCCCTGAACTCCTCTCCGAACTCCGTAAGGATGGCAAGCAGGGGCTTGCCGAGCCGCGCTTCTTTTAAAAGATTTATGCTTCCGCAAAGCCCTAAATGAGAGTGAAGAAGCTTTCCTTCCTCTTTTTCTATCGAGCCGATATTTATCATGAGCAGCTGGGCATCCTGGTATTGGTTCCCGATGAAAGTTTCATAGCGCGTGTCGCCCGTTATCCCTATCTTGAGCGGGTGATGCTTGCAATTGATGTTCGTCTCGATCACTACCCCGACCGCCGATTCCTGGTTGGTCCACAGCTCAGGATGATATGCCTGGTTGACCGTCAGCTCGAAGCCGTATTTTTCCATCATTGAAGCGCCCTCGATCTCCGTTATCCTGTTCCCGGGGATCATCAGCTGGAAATTTATTTCCTTGTTCCCGGCCTTGTCGGTCTTGCTGAAAAGCCCCTGGTACTTCAGCATGACGCCCGGAGAGCCGAAGATATCCAGCACCTTTGACGGGCCTTTCAATCTGTAGTCGTTGTATTTTGCCACTAAACTCAGGATGCCCTCGATCGCTTCCGAGTGGTCATCGTGGTCGTGCGTTATTATTATCGCGTCGATATCAAGCACGCCCAGGCACTGCTCCCTGAATATTTCCATGAAATTGTATCCGGGGTCGATGACTATTCCCTTGGTCTCGCCGCGGGAGTCCTTGAGGGTCAGGTAATAACCTCCGCCGAGGCTCGGCGCCTGCGAATAAAGCGGGGTCGACGAATTCCATTTTCGTATTATCTTCAGCTTGTTCGGGCCCGCGACATCGTCCACCATCTTCGGCATGTTCAGGTCTTTTATCAGCTTTTCCTGGTTCTTCTTTATGGTCTCGCGCGTGGGAAAAAGCACCTCGTCCATGTATTTTATCGCCCCGTAGGTGAGGCTGCCCTTGTCATAAAAATGAGGATCGTTCTTCCTTGCGAGCTTAAAATCTTCGTATGCATCGCGATAGCGCCCCTGGAGGAATCTTGCTATCCCGCGGTTGTAGAGGGGGATGGTCGAGTCCGCCTTTATGTCATCGAATTTCCTGGAGACATTGTCGTAGATCATTTCCGCTTCCTTGTAAAGATTATCGTTGATGCATATGAAACCGATGGCGTCCCAGGGCATCCTGTGGTTGTCGGAAGCTACGTTCAGCAAAGCGTTCTTGTCGGAAAGAATCCTCTTAAGGGTCGCAATGATCTTGTCCAAATGCTTGTGGATCCAGTCTTTGCGCGCGTAAAGGGGGAACTTGAGGAGATTATGCCAGGTATGGTGCTCCTCCGCGTTGAGAGGAATGTTAAGCATCTGGTACATACTGCCGATATTTTATCATACAAATACGGCTTTGTGGTATAATTCATCGGCGTTATGGAATCTCCAAAGAAAAGAATTCTCGGGATAATAAGGATACTTTCGAAGCAGTACCCGCGCGCGAAGACCGCTCTCAATTTCAAGACGCCTCTCGACATGGTGGTTGCCACGATACTTTCCGCGCAGTGCACGGACAAGAGGGTAAATATCGTCACTGAAAAATTGTTCAAGAAATACAGGACGGCAAAAGATTACGCAAAAGCCAACAGGAATGTGTTTGAGCGGGAGATCAGGTCGACCGGATTTTTCAGGAACAAGGCAAAAAGCATAATCAACATGGCGAAGATGCTTGTTTCCGATTTCGGCGGGAAAGTGCCCGGCTCAATGGAGCAGCTCGTAAAGCTTCCCGGGGTGGCAAGAAAAACGGCAAATGTTGTCTTGAACAACGTCTTCCACAAGTCGGAAGGGATCGCCGTCGATACCCACGTGCGGAGATTATCACAGAGGCTCGGACTTTCAAAGATCGATGATCCCGTGAAGATAGAGCAGGACTTGATGAGATTGGTCCCGAGAAAATACTGGGGGATGATAACATATTACCTGGTCGACCACGGAAGAGCGATTTGCAAAGCCCCCAGGCCATTGTGTCCGGAGTGCGTCATTGCAAAACTGTGCCCTTCACGGGATTATTTCCTGAAAAAATACTATAAAAAAACCGGGAGATCGGGAACATGAAAAGCATAATGATAAGAAGGATACTTGCGGCGATACTTGAGCTCATATTGCTTCCTTTGCTCGCTTACTCTTTCATCGAATTCCTGCCCGGCATAAGCGCCGATCCGAAGCTTGCGTTCTGGCAGGGAGCTTATTTCATCTTTGTGCTTGTCTTCTGGATACTTTCGATAATCTATATCCTTTTCAAAGACGCCTTCTGGAACGGTCAGAGCCTGGCGAAAAAACTTTTCAGGCTGAGGGTCGTTGATGTCAGGACGAGGGTCAAATGCAGGTGGTGGCAGTCGCTTGTGAGGAATCTCGTCTTTTTCGTGCCTTTCATCATGCCGATCGAATTGATGGTCGCCTATAGGAATCCCGGCAGAAGAAGGATAGGGGACTTCCTTGCAAGAACGATCGTCATCGAAGCCCATCATGAATACCTGCCCAAGCCCAAACCTAAGAACAGATTGCTTGAATATTTCCTCAAGACGATCGTAACAATGGTCGCGGCCGTCATTATTGCGGGCTTGTTCTATCTTGCTTATCAGTATGTGAATGCAAAGAGCGTGAGCGAGAAGATCAGGGCAAGCTACGATCCGGTCGTGACACTCGTCACTTACGACAAGGACAACCGCTTCATCGGCTACGGCAGCGCTTTTTTTGTCAATGATGAAGGCTACGCGGTGACGAGCCGGCACCTTCTATACGGCGCCGGCAGGGCGGTGGCGATCTTCAGGCAGAAGGAATACCTGCCGGTTGAATCGGTCATTGACGAAGATTCTTTGAGGGATGTCGCCATTATAAAGATAAAGGCAAAGAACACGCCGTTCCTAAAGCTCAGCAATTCGGATGCCGTTGAGATAGGGAACGAGATATATTCGATAGGAACGCCGCTGGGGCTTCCGAACACCGTCTCAAAGGGGATCGTCAGCCAGATAAGGGATGTGGCCGGCCTGAAGATATTCCAGATAGACGCGTCGATATCGCTGGGAAGCAGCGGAGGCCCGCTCCTTGACTCAAGATTCAAGACTATCGGCATTGTCACTGCTTATGTAATAGAAGGCCAGAACCTCAATTTCGCGATCCCGATCAATTATGCGAAGAACATGCTTGAGAGGGATAAGGTCAAGTATTCACAATAAATAACAGCAATGAAGAAATATGTCATCCACAAACACCACGCGAGCCACCTTCACTGGGACTTAAGGCTTGAGCACATGGGCGTCCTCAAATCCTGGGCGGTGCCGAAAGAGCCTTCCGATGATCCCAAGGTAAAGAGACTGGCTGTCGAAGTTGAAGATCATAAGCTGGGCTATGAAAAGTTCGAGGGGGTTATT
>CAYHAH010000139.1:0-3779 GCA_964354575.1 uncultured bacterium | reverse complement strand
TGAGATAAAGATTTTCCATCAGGATCTTTCTTCTCTCCAGGGCTTTTTTTACCGTTGAAAGCAGGTCTTCGATCTCGAACGGCTTTATTATGTAATCGAACGCCCCGAATTTCAGGCAGTCAATGGCGGGTTTCACTTCTTTTGACGCGGTCACCATTATCACTTCCATTGAAACATCGATCTCTTTTATCTTTTTTATGACCTCTATGCCGTTCATTTCAGGCATCATCACGTCGAGTATGACCAGGTCAAAATGTTCTTCAGATGCCCGCCTTACGGCGTCAGATCCGCGGGAGGCGGATGTCAGCTTGAAATCTTTCTTCAGCAGGTTTTTGTAAAGCAGTAATATGTCTTCCTCATCATCAACTACAAGGATGCTTGGCTTGATATTTTCCATTTTTAATCACCTCAGCTTAATAAACAGCAATAAAGTGGCCAAAATAAATTTGTTGATCTAGCGGGGAAAATTATAACACAAAATGTTGATTGTAGCAAGTTTCGACAGTCAAATGTCGAAAATCACTACAATTGCCAGTTGAACCATTCATTTCCAAACTTGAACCATTTCATGCTTGATACGCGGATCCTCTTTTTGCCTAGATCTTCCTTGAATTCCAGAACGCCGTCCATGAGGTATTTAATGTTATTCACGATCTGTTCACTGACGGATCCTTCTTCCAGCACGAAAAGGGTCGTTACTCCTCCGAACGCCAGGGCCGTATGGCCTATCTGGGAAAGGAAGCGCTGTACGGCCGGAAGCTCAAAGTTAACGAATAAGCTCGATATGGAATCAACGACCCTGCGGCCGCCTGACTTTAGCTGCACCGACTGGCCTATGTCATTGCCGGCCCGGCTGATCAGGTCGGAAAGCTGCTCCAGGTTCAATACTCCTTCAATCCGGTACTTTTCCTGCGGTCTTTTTTCGGCTGAAGTCCATGTGTAGGCGTCAACGAACCTCAGCGCGTTGTTGTTCTCGAGTTCAGCGGAAACCGTCCGGGTCATCTTTTTCAATTCGCTCCTTACCAGTATGGGATCGTCGTCAACTGCGACAAAAAGGCATTTCTCGCCCCGGGAAAGCCCCTCCGCAATAAATCTCCTCGCGAACGTGGATTTGCCCCGCCCAAGCGGACCGATCAGCAGGATATTCGAGCCTTTCGGCAGGCCTCCTCCGAGCATTTTATCCAGGATCTCGACTCCGGTCGGTATCTGCGTGAGCTTGAAAATTTCCTCCTCAGCCGCGATCCTTGAAGGAGCCGCCCTTTTCGCAGACTTGATCTCTCTTTCGAGAAGCAGCGCGACCCTTTCCTTGAGTTCTTCCGTTCTGAAAGGTTTTGTAATGAAGTCGTTTGCCCCGCCCTCAAATCCCGTCAATTTGTTGAATTCGTCGCCGAGAGCGGAAAGAATGAGTATCGGCACACGGGAAAGAACAGGGTCGCTCCGCAGGGCTTTGCAGACTTCAAACCCGGTTTTTTTCGGCATTTTAATGTCCGTTATCACCAGGTCAGGCTTTTCTGAGATAGCTTTTTCCACGGCTTCATCGCCGTTCGCTGCGAGGATGACCACATAACCCGCTTCCCTTAAAAGCTTTTCTCCGAGGAGCCTTATGTTCTCCTCGTCGTCCGCAAGGAGTATTTTCAGTTTTTTCTCAGCCATCGAACCTATTATAACGCAGAAAAATCTTCTTGGCAATTTTTTTGTGTTTGTGATAGATTTTACATGTGGCCCTTTATAACATCGAAGCGATAAACATCAAAAGCAAAAACGCCGGCGAAGCGGACAAGATAATAACGCTGTTCGCAAGGGGGAGGGGCAAGATCCGGGCCGTCGCCAAGGGGGCGAGGCGGCCGACGTCGAAGTTCGGCGGCAGGCTCGAGATATTCGCCCATAACCATCTTCAGCTCGCTTCAGCAAGGAATCTGGACATAATAAGCCAGTGCGAGACCATCGAAAGCTTCTATAAGTTGAGGGAGGACAGGGAAAAACTGAATGCGGGGTTTTATATGGTCAAGCTTATTGATATAATTACCGAGGACAGGCAGAGGAACGACGAGCTTTTTGACCTCTTGCTCAACGCCCTGCACGCGCTTCAGGCAAAGGTTGACGCGAATGTTTTTTCAAGGGCTTTTGAGGTGAAATTATGCAGGATCGAGGGTTTCCTGCCGTCCGACCCGATGCTCGAGAGGAAATACAAAAACCTGCCGCTGATCGCCGGCAAGCTTGACGCGGATTTTGACCGTCTGCCCGGCGATATGACCGAGAAGGACCTGCAGATATCCGGCAGGGTCTTCAGGGAAATAATTTCCGATCATACTTCTGTGGATATCAGGAAGGCGAGGGTGTTCATATGATGAGACCCAGATTTTCAGTCGTTCTCTCGAATCCGGGCTTCCTGTTGCTGTGGATGGGGCAGCTTTTGTCCCAGCTCGCGGACAGGATATTCATCTATGTTCTCATGATCCTCGCTTACACTTTAACGAGATCCAATCTGGGGGTCAGCATCCCGATGCTCTCGTTCGGGATCCCGTCCATTTTATTCGGTTCTCTGGCAGGCGTCTACGCGGACAGGCTGGACAGGAAAGGGATAATGGTCATCTCCTGCGTATTGAGGGGGCTGCTCATACTGCTGCTGGTGCCTCTGGTCAATAAATCGATCGCCTCCATATTTTTTGTGAGTTTTTTCATCTACACGGTCGCGCAGTTCTTCGCTCCTGCGGAATCCTCGTCAATCCCCGAGCTTGTGGAGAAGAAAAATCTTATAATAGCGAATTCCCTCTTCGTCCTCACCTGGATGGGAGCTTCCATGCTTGGATTCGGGCTCGGAGCGCCTATCGTGAACTGGATCGGGGAGCAGGGGACTTTTATCCTGTCCGCGACGTTCTATCTCATATCAGCGGGGCTCATTTTCCTTGTGCCGCTCAAATACCAGGTCTCGGAGGCGGGAGCCGCAACGAGGCATGTGTTAAAAGACCTGAAGAACGGCTTCGATTATATCAATGAGAACAGCATTGTCGGGAGATCGCTCTTAAAGATGTTCATCTCCACCTCCGCGCTTGCGGTAGTGAGCCTGCTGGCAATATCATACGCCAAGGAAGTGCTGATGATCGGGGAGAGGAACTTCGGCTATCTTGTAATTGCGGCGGGACTGGGGATGTTCGTCGGCATGGCCTTTTTGGGAAGAGTGAGCCACTTTTTCAAAAAATCCGCGATCTTGATGGCCAGTTTCATGATCTCCGGCGTATCGCTTTTTTTTGTCGCGGCTGTAAGCGACGTCAAGATTTCGCTTCTCCTTATTTTCATCCTGGGCGTTTGCAACATACTCATTAACTCATCCATCCAGACGATCCTTCAATCCGTCGTTCCCGCCGGGATGAGGGGGCGGGTCTTCGGGGCGCAGAACATGCTCATAAATTCCGCTTTCACTTTCCCGCTGTTGATCTTCGGAGCGATCGCGGACATCTGGGGGATCAGGATGGCGATCGCAATTCTGGGGGCGACAATGATAGCCGGCGGGTTCGTCGGTTTTTTGGGAAAAGGATCTAAGGCCCCCTCGTGAGACCTCTTGTTTGCAACTACTATTTGACCCTTAAGTGCAACGACGCCTGCGAATTCTGCCTTCTCTGGCAGAAAAAGGAATTCCAGGAAATGGAGGAGTCCGGCGCGGAAACCGTAAAAAAGAACCTCCGGAGCCTCCGGGATATCGGCGTCCTTGTCATGAATTACACCGGAGGGGAGCCCCTTCTTTACGAGGAGCTCCCGGAGGTCCTGCGCGCCTCAAAGAG
>CAYHAH010000138.1:0-5486 GCA_964354575.1 uncultured bacterium | reverse complement strand
CATGCTTGTGCGCAAGATGACCGATGACGGAGCGAAATATTTCGGGCCTTACAGGAGCCAGACTGTAAAGGATATTTTCAAGCTGGTCAAACGGCTTTTCAAGATCAGGTGGTGCAAAACATTCAAGAAGAGGGATCAGCCGTGCTTTTACTATCACATGCATAAGTGCCTCGCTCCGTGCGCGAAAAACATATCAAGGGAAGAATATATGAGGGCCGTTAAGGATGTTGAGCTTTTCCTTGAAGGCAAATATGAAACTGCGATAGAAAAACTTAAATCCGAAATGGCCCGGGCTTCGCGCGGCACCGAGTATGAAGAGGCCGCGGCCATAAGGGATAGGCTGAAGCTTTTCAAAAAGATATCCGAGGAACAAAAGATCGTGACGGCTGACAGGAAAGACAAGGACATCTTTTTTGTTTCTACTTTCGGAAATTCTGCGCTTGCCCTGATACTTGAGGTGCGCTCGGGCAAACTGACCGGGAAACAGAGCTACTTCATCAAGGACACGAAGCTTGAGGAAGAGGATATCATGACAAGCCTGATGATCCAGTATTATTCAGGCGCGACATACCTGCCCGATGAGGTCATCACTTCATCCGACAGGAACAGGGCGATCCTTGAGGGCGCCCTGACCAAACTCAAGGGATCAAGTGTCCGCATAAGAGTCCCAAAGTCCGGCAGGGACGAGGGCCTGCTGATGATGGCCCGGGAAAATTCCAATTATGCGCTTCAGCAGAACCTGAAACTTGAAAGGAACATCTATGATTCCCTGTTCGACCTGAAGAGATTCCTGAAGCTCGACAGGATCCCTTACAGGATAGAGGCATTCGACATATCAACGACAATGGGTGTCGAGAGCGTCGGCTCCATGGTCGCTTTCGAAGGAGGGCTTCCGCTCAAGTCCGATTACAGGAAATTCAAGGTCAAATGGACCGGGGGCATGAATGACGTGGCCGGGATCCGCGAGATAGTGAAGAGGCGGTATTATGGCAGCCTTGCCCGCGAGCTTGCGCTTCCCGATCTCATCCTTGTAGACGGCGGCAAACCGCAGCTGTCCGCCGCGATGCCGGCTGCGCCGAAAGGCGTGAATATCGCCGCACTTGCCAAAAAACTCGAGGAAATATATCTGCCCGGCGTAAGAGAGCCGCTTCGTCTCAAAATGGATTCACCTTCCCTCAAGCTTCTCCGGAGGGTAAGGAATGAAGCGCACAGGTTCGCGATAACATTCCACAGGAAGCGAAGAGCCGCCAGGATGCTTTCCAACAGATAAAAATCATGGTATAATTTTTCACTGCTTCACGTGAAAAAAATAACTATTTACGCCTTATTTTTTGTGTTTGTTCTGCTGTTTCATGCCTCTTTTGGCGAAGATCTCAGCAACGAGCAAAACAGGCTGTTAAAGATCCAGTCGGAATTGGCAGATCAGAAACAAAAGCTTAAATTAACGCGCGCGGAGGAACAAAAGGCCTTAAGCGGTCTTTATACCATCCAGAGGAACTTTTCGCGCGCAAAAAAAAGTTTAAATGAAGCAAGGGTCAGGGTTGATTACAATCAGAAGAAGATGGTCGAACTTAAGAAGGAACTTGCGGATGCCGAGAATAAGATCAAGGGCGAGAGCAAGAATCTCAGGCTCAGGATAAGAGAGGTTTATAAGAGCGGAAGCGGGGGGCTTCTCGACATCATTTTTGCCTCCAGGTCCATGGCTGATTTCATAAACAGGACATATTATTTCGGCTGCCTCGTCGGCCGCGATGTCGAGCTTATCGGCAGCATAAGGCAGCAGGTCGAGGCGACCAAAAGGGCAAGGATCCAGCTTGAATCGGCTAACCGGGAAATAAAGGATACTTTAAGGGTGATCGAGACCGAAAAGCAGGAGATCGGGAGGGCCGGCGCCGAGAAACAAAGGACATACCAGTTTTTAAAAGGCAGGCGGCAGGAATATGAGCATCGGATCAGGGAGCTGGAAGCAAGCAGCCTGGAATTCGAGCGGTTCATCAGGTCGCGAAAATCGACAGCAGTAAGTTCGGGAAGGTTTGGCTGGCCCGCAAGAGGCAGGATCGTTTCAAGGTTCGGGTACAGAAGGCACCCCATCTGGGGAGGGACGCACTTGCATACGGGGGTTGACATAGCGGCCCCGTACGGAAAACCGATAAATTGTGCCGACAGCGGAGAGGTAATATACAGCGGATGGTGGGACGGGTACGGAAAAGCGGTGGTCATTGACCACGGAAGAGGGTATACTACCGTTTACGGCCATATGTCCAGGATTTACATGCAGGCAGGCCAAAAAGTTGAAAAAAACCAGGTAATAGGGCTTGTCGGAAGCACGGGATTTTCAACGGGACCGCACCTGCATTTTGAAATAAGATACAACGGCAAGCCGGTTGACCCGCTTGCCTACCTCATTTAAAGAGGACATAAAGGAGGAAACAGGATGAATAAAAAGAGCATTGTCATTATCTTGATCCTTTTTACGGTGTTATCCATCTTCATCATGGGTGACGCCAAAAGGGCGAGATCGGCGGATGACCTGGAATCAAAGCTGAACATATATCTCCAGGTCCTGGACGCCGTCAAGAACGATTATGTTGACAAGAACACGGACAATTCAAAGCTCATGTACGGCTCAATCCGCGGACTGCTGGATTCCCTCGACGATCCTTACACCAGGTTCCTTGAGCCCACTTCATACAGGGAAATGAAGATCCGACTTTCCGGTTCCTATTCGGGGATCGGGATATATATCGGGATCAAGGAAAAACAGCTGATGGTGATCTCTCCGATAAAGGACACTCCGGCATGGAAAGCGGGCCTGAAACCAAAAGATAAGATAATGGCCATTGACGGCAAGCAGACCAAAGATATGGCTCTTGATGAAGCGGTAAGTTTGATAAGGGGACCCAGAGGATCGATAGTCACCGTCTCAATATTAAGAGGATCTGCCAAGGAACAGAAAGAATTCAAGATCCCCAGGGAAAAGATCGTCATTAAAAGCGTTGAAACGGAAACACTGAACGGGGATATCGGTTATATCAAGTTGAACACCTTCGAAAACCAGAATGCCGCCGAAGACATGGCCAGGGCCCTCAATGTCATGAAAGGGAAGAAGATGAAAGGGCTCATACTTGACGTAAGGAATAACGGAGGAGGCCTTCTTCAGAACGCGATAGAGATCGGCAGCATGTTCATGAGGGACGGAGTGATAGTGTACACTGTCGACCGTGAAGGCAAAAAGGAAACAATAAGCAGCACCGGCAACTTGATATGGGACAGGCCGGTCGTCATGCTTATCAATGAGTCAAGCGCATCAGCGTCGGAGATCCTCGCGGGCGCCCTTCACGACAACCGTATCGCCACCCTTGTCGGGACAAAGTCGTTCGGCAAGGCATCGGTGCAGAACGTGAAACAGCTTGAGGACGGCTCCGCCGTGCTCCTGACCATAGCAAAGTACCTTACGCCGAACGGAACGGATATTACAAAGAAAGGGATAGAACCTGACTATGTCGTGGAGATATCCACGGCAGAAGCCGAAGCCGCCCTTGAATCGGTGGAAACGGTGAGCGATGAGAAGAAAGACCCTCAGCTCAAAAAAGCCACCGAAGTTTTAAAAGAATTAGTCGTCAGCGTGAACGTAAAAGGCAAGGGAAAGGCGAAAAAGGCCGGTGCGGTTTCGCTTAAATAAAGTTGACTGGAAAGGCCTTAGAGGGAACAAACATCTAAAGATCAAAATCGGACTGGCCGTAGTTTTGATCATATTGCTTATGTTTTTTATGGACATAATATTTTCGGTCTCCAAGTTCAGGAACTATGTGGAAGAAAGACCGAAAATTGCTGAAAAGGCGATCAAGGAAGGAAAGGCAGTTTTGCCTAAAAAAGCCGCCGCCAGGGCGGCAAAAGTAGCGATAATCCTTGATGATGCCGGCGGAAAGACGCCGGATTATAACGGCATACGATCGATCAAAGAGCCGCTGACAATAAGCGTTATTCCGGACCTGCCGGATTCACAGGGCGTTGCCAAAGCTTTGGCGGACGCGGGATTTGAGGTAATGCTCCATCTTCCAATGGAATCTGTGAATGGAAGTTACAGGAAATCTGGCGGCGGCATGATCGCCTGCTCCGCCAGCGACCAGGAGATAAGAAAGACGGTGCTTGACGACCTCTCGAGCGTGAAATGCGCCGTCGGAGTCAACAACCACATGGGATCAAAAGCTACTGCGGACGAGAGGGTAATGAAAGAAGTCTTTAACGCCCTGAAAGGCAGGGGGCTTTATTTTATCGACAGCAGGACTTCAAATACATCCGTGGCTTTCAAGCTTGCAAGGAAATTCCGCTTACGCTGCGCGGAGAACAACATGTTCCTTGACAGTGAAACAAGCGAGGCCTATGTCGAGGCCAATTTCAGGCGGCTTGTTTCAACGGCAAAACAAAGGGGCAGCGCGATAGGAATAGGTCATGCGACAAGACCGGCGACCATATCGGCGCTTATAAAACTCATGCCCGAATATGAAAAAGACGGCGTACAGTTCGTCTACGCCTCGGAGCTTGTAAAATGAAAAAATGCTTCTTTTCCGTTTTGATGTTATTTGTTTTTTGCCTGGCGGGACTCGCGGCAGAAATCGACAAGACTTTTTATGTTGTCGGTCCCGGGGACACACTGGAAATTCACGCGTGGAACAAGGACAATCCAGACATATTGATAGTTAACCCCGCGATCACCGCTCAAACCCAGACCGTTGTGACGACAAGCCCCATAGACACCCATTCGGTGACCGTTTCAAGGGACGGGAGGATATATGTCCCGCTTGTCGGCGTGATAAAAGTTGAGGGCTTGACCACGAGAGACCTGGAGAACCTGATAAAAAAGGGGCTCAGGTCATATGTTGCTGATGCGGAAGTTACCGTGCTTATTAAAGTGCCCAAGCCCGTAAGGGTTTATATAATCGGCCAGGTACAGCGTCCCGGGCTTTACGGCGTCCCTGACGGCGCGCCTGAAGAATGCAGGCTCATCAATTTCATAAATCTTTCCGGAGGGTTTACTCCATTTGCGGAACTTAACCAGATAACGGTCAAGAGGAAAACCGAATCATTTGTGGTCGATTTTTACAAAGCGGAGAAGAACGGCGACATAGGCCAGAACATGATCTTGAAGGACGGGGACACGATCGTTGTCCCTCAAAAGTACAACCAGGTTTATGTGCTTGGTTACGTGGTAAGACCCGGCCCTGTAAGATATATCGAAGGAGCTTATGTTGCGGACTATATCGGAAGCGCCGGCGGCTTCACGAGATTTGCTGCAACGGACAACATAGGCATAATCAGGGGGGATCCGGCAAATCCCGTCGTGATAAAGGTGAAGGTGAACAAGTACCTTTCTTGGGACGACGGTTCGCAGAACCCGAAGATCCTTCCCGGAGATGTCATATATATCCCCCAGTCGTGGTTTGCGGATTGGGCTGACATGGCTGGCGTTCTCGTAGGGTTCAGGG
>CAYHAH010000137.1:0-4026 GCA_964354575.1 uncultured bacterium | reverse complement strand
AATGTTTACCCGTACATTGCCCAGAAAAAAGAGGAGCCGCCGAATCTCTTCGATATGATGGGCTCAATATTCACTTTCTGGTCAAAAGAAGAGCAGATCAAGCGCCGAAGGGACAAGGTAAGCAGCATGGTACGCGATACGGAAGCTCTTGCGGGAGTAAACGGCGCATTCTTCGGCCTCGACGGAGAGCCCCTGGGCATCCTGATGATAAACGGGGAGCTGATATCATATTCCATACATGACAGGACGGCCCTTATCATTGAAAGGAACAATCGCTGCTTCATTGACAATGTTTCTCTATCGGGCGAATCCTCCATAGAAGGCGTCACCGTTCAGCTCTCGGGCATAAACAAGATGCGGGACAGCGGCGAAGCCGTCATATTCACGCCCAGGTTCGGAAGCCAGACCGATGAAGACAGCCCCGGGTTCGTTCTCTCCGTTTCAGGGGATGAAGTAAAAGACATCAGGAGGGCGCACGCTTGGATACCAAAGGACGGATACGCGCTTTCACTTGATCCCTCTTACTACGACATCCTGGGGAGCAAGGTCAAAACAGGCAGCAGGATCCTCACCACATTGAAACTGATCCCGCTCTCCGGCATCCCGAACCTCGATATCAAGCACGTGATCGGCGGAGGTCCCCGTCTCCTGAAATCAGGTCAAGTGTACATTTCAAAGAACAGCGAGCAATTCAAGAGCGACATCGCCAAAAGCCGCGCGGCAAGGACTGCCGTTGGCATAAACAAGGAAGGAAATCTGGTTTTTGCAACAGTTGACAAGTGCCTCCCTGCCGCAGGGCGGGCGGGCAGCGCCGGCGCAACGCTTGAAGAACTGGCGCGCATCATGAAGGACCTGGGGTGCGTGGATGCGATGAACCTGGACGGCGGGAGTTCCTCGACAATGGTCTTAAAAAATCAGGTGATCAATGTGCCGGCCGGCGGAGCCGAAAAAGCCGTCGGAAGCGGGATATTAATCGGAAAGTAGCGGTTCGAAGTAAGGCTTGAATTCCTCTGAGACCGGGACTTTCCCGTCCCATCTTGCCACGACCTGGCCTTCCCTCTCGATCACGGAAGTGGGGATCTTTGCCACGCTAAGGAACGCGCCTTCGGCAAGCCCGTCAACGGTTTCCATGTCAAAAAAGGAAAGTTCAACTTTGTCGGTTATCTTCCACAGGCTGAGGAATATCTCGAATTTCTTCATCGTGGTCTTGCAGAATTCGCACCCCGGCTTGCCGAACACTTTCACTTTCATGCCGCATCCCCCCGATCGACGCTGAAATATTCCTGGCTCTTGTACCTGTCCGCCAGTTCTCCCAGCTTGCCCTTGTTCCAGCCCGATATCTTCGAGAAATACCCCGTGATCCTTGTCATGCACTCAACCTCGGAGCTTCCGCAGTGCATGCATTTGTCCTTTATCCCCCTCACAGTTTTTCCGCACGAGTTGCATGTCGTGAATTCGGGAGAGAAAGCTATCTGGCTGTTGGAAGAGTTCCTGAAAGTTTTCACCACAAAGTTGGCGATCGACTGCGAGGACGGCCGCGCCTCCCCCAGCCATACGTGCGTAAGAGCGCCTGCGTCTATCAGGGGATGGAAAAGCCCCTCTTTCACCACCCTGTCGACCGGGTTCATCGGGCAGGAGATATTGAAATAAGTGGAGTTCGTATAATAGATGTTCTGCGCGTCCATACTGCCTTTCATGACCGTGGATGCGGCGCTATTGTGATGCTTCATGTCGAGCTTCGCGAACCTGTAAGCCGTGGACTCCGCCGGCGTCTGCTCCAGCACAAAATGCATGTTATGGACCTTTGAGAATTCCTCGCATTTCAGTTTCATGAAAGCTATCACTTTCATCCCAAACTTCACGCTGTCGTCGCTTTCATGCAGCTGGCGCCCGGTGTGGAACTGAACAAGCTCGTTCAGTCCCAGCATTCCGATGAGATGCGTCACCCTTCTGAGCCTCAAATAAGGCTCGCCGTCCTTTTTCATCGCGAGAAGTGAGAGCGGGCCGTCGTTGCCGAGGCTCAGGAGCTGTTCGATAAAAGCCCTTTTCTGGATGTGCGCCGCGACCGCCAGCTCCATCTGCCGGGTCAGCTCCTCAAAAAGTTTTTCATCCGACCCTCCCGCCTTACCTGCCTGCCGGCAGGCACGGTACGCCGCTCGCGGAAGGTTCATTGTGATGTTTTGAATGGCGGAGTAGCGCATTTTCCAGGGCTCCTTCGCGTCGTCCAGGTCCGATTGCTCAAGTTTAAAGGATAATCTGCAGCACTCTGATATCTTGGCGGTGTCGCCCCTGTCAAAAACATAATAAGTGTTTCCTTTTTCCGCGGCGACATCGGAGATAAGGTCGAGGAATTTTTCGTGTCCCTCGGTCTTAAAGAACTTTTCCGTTATGTGCACCAGCGGCTTCGGGAAGAAATAAGGCCTTCCGGCGCCGTCGCCTTCCATGTACACCTCAAAGAGCGCCTCGGCGAACATCTGCGCTTCTTTCTGATAATCCTTGTATAGCTTTCCCGTGTATTTTCCGCCGCGGCCTATGGCCGGCACTTCCTCAAAGTGGCGCGGAATTTCATAGTAAATGTTCAGGTCGGAAAAAACTCCCTGCCCCCCGCGAGCCACCGCCACATGGGAAAATTCCTCAATGAGCATTTTGGCGAGCTTCCTGATGTGCCCTTTCCCAAAACCTTCGATGTACGGGGCGAGGAAAACATTTACGGCATCCCATCCGATCGCTCCGGCAAAATTGCCGTGAAGCGCGAGCGAAAACTTGACGATCTGCGAGATGAGGGTGTCTGCATCCTCCGCCGGAAGAGCGATGAAATTGGCTTCCGGAAGCGACAGCCCGAACTTTTTGATGAATTCGATCGACTGCCCGCTGCAGTACGGCCTGTCGATAAAGCCGAGATCGTGGATGTGTATGTCCCCTACCATGTGCGCGTCCGCCACGGGTCCCGAAAAAACCTGGAGAAGGGCGAATTCCTTTTTTATATTTTCAGAAAGGGTCAGGTTCGTCGCTTCCGGATTGTGCGGGGTGTTCGCGTTCTCCCTGTTCTTGTGGAAGATTATCTGCTTTACGTCATAAATGGGGACGCCCAGACGGGTATGTTTTTTTCTGGTGTCCTCAAGGCCGTATTCCAGAAGCTTTACGTCCACAAGCTCCCTCACGAGCGGGGCGGTAATGTATTCGATCGAGAGCTTTTTCACCTGCTTCTCGACCTCGAGCCCTATGATCTCAGCAAGCTCTCTCCTGACCCCGGTCTCTTTTATCAGGGCTTCAACGATCCTCTCCCTGTTCCACGCCACTATCTCGTCCGCTGACGTCCTGACGAACATTGAAAGATCGGTCGATTCCTTTTCCTGGGATGCGTCAGATGCTATTGTGGCAGCTGCGCTTCTCATGTCGACCAGTTCGTTCCTGAGCACTTATGCCGTCTCCCCGCCTGCCGGCAGGGCAGGCAGTCTTGACCTGTACCTGTCTTTCAGCTCGCCCAGCTTTCCCTTGTTCCAGCCGGATATCTTTGAAAAGTAACCGGTTATGCGCGTTATCCCCTCAACATTGGACGAATTGCAGTAGGAGCACGTTTCCCTGAGCCCCCTGATGATCTTCCCGCAGTCATTGCAGGAAGTGAATTCGGGCGAGAACGCTATCTGGCTGTTCTGGGAATTTTTGAACGTCTTTACGACAAAATTCGCTATCGATGCCGCCGACGGCTGCGATTCCCCGAGCCAGACATGTGTCAGCGCTCCTGCGTCTATCAAAGGATGGAACAGCCCCTCCTCAACGACCTTGTCAATCGGGTTCATAGGATGCGACACGTTAAAGTAAGTTGAATTGGTGTAGTACACTTCGCCGAGCGCCTGGTTGCCCTTCACGACCCGCGCCGCCTCGTCGCCGAAATGTTTCAGGTCGAGT
The DNA here is from genome assembly GCA_964354575.1 of uncultured bacterium. Taxonomy (GTDB): domain Bacteria; phylum Margulisbacteria; class WOR-1; order CAVSGV01; family CAVSGV01; genus CAYHAH01. The sequence goes on along the minus strand of CAYHAH010000137.1, from coordinate 117 downwards.
TTTGCGAACCTGTAAGCCGTGGATTCCGCCGGGGTCTGTTCAAGGACAAACTTCATGCCGTACTTATTCGCCAGCTCTTCAGACTTTACTCTCATGTAAGAAATGATCTTCAATCCC
>CAYHAH010000136.1:0-9018 GCA_964354575.1 uncultured bacterium | reverse complement strand
GTCCTAACCGTTAGACGATGGGGCCATTTCGATCATTAGTTTATCAAAAAAGCGGGATTTTTCAATGGTGGACTCAAAGGAGGAGACCCTTACTTTATCAACCTTCTCTTCATGAAAAGAAGGGCGAGAAAGAAGGCAACGGCTTCGAATGCAACGATCACGAACAGATTTATCAAGAGCTCTTTATGATAGACCCCGCTAAAGATCGCTCGTGACAGCTCCACGCCGTGCGTAAGAGGAAGACAATCCGCAAGGATCTTGACCCATCCCGGGAACTTATCAAGCGGGAAAAATACGCCGGAGAAAAAGAACATCGGCGTGATTATCAGCTCCGAATAATAATTGAAGAAGTCAAAATTCGGCGCGAACGCCGTTACTATCATCGCCAGCGACGAAAAAAGGAACCCCATCATCGCCATCAGAAGCAGGATCAGCGCGACGCCCGCCGGCGAAAGATGCACTACTCCCAGCATCGCCGCCACGATCACAAGAAGCGAACCATTAATGATCCCCCTCGTCACCCCCCACGCGATATCCCCCGCGACGGCATCCTCCGCCGAAACAGGCGAAGATATGAGCGCGTCGTATATCTTCTCGTGTATCATCCTGACGAATGTCCCGTACAGGCATTCGAAGGTAGAAGCCATCATTACGGTCGAGACCATTATGCCGGGGACAAGGAATTCAAGGTATGAACGGTCGCCGATAACGCCTATGTACGCTCCGAGGCCGATCCCGAAAGTTACGAGGTAGAACAGCGGCTCGCCCAGGCTTACAAGAAAAGTCGGGATGACGAATCTCTTGTACGACATGAGGTTCCTTTTCCATACATAATATGTTCTATATGAAAGGTTCATTCCAGAAGGCTCCTTCCCGTAAGCTTAAGGAAAACATCTTCAAGGGAAGCCGGGCGGTTGAAACAATTCGTTAGGTTGAGCTCAACGAGCTTTTTCATAAGTTCATGGCCGTCCCTGCAGTAGAAATACAGTGTGTCTCCAACCCTTTCGTGCCCGCAGGACGAGCCTGAGAGCGCGCCTATCAGCTTTTCGTCCTCCTCTTTCGGTATCCTGATCTCAACGACCTCCCTGCCGATCTCTTTTTCGATGAGTTCCTTCGGGACGCCTTCCCTGAGAATTTTGCCCCTGTGCATTATCACGATCCTGTCGCACAGCTGTTCAGCCTCTTCCATGTACTGCGTCGTCAGGATCAGGGTGACGCCCCCTCTCTTCAGTTGCCTCAGCCGCTGCCATATCAGATGCCTGGCCTGCGGGTCAAGCCCGGTGGTAGGTTCGTCCGCGATTATGAGCTTGGGCTCGTTGATCAATGCCCTCGCGATAAGGAGCCGCCGCTTCATCCCGGTCGACAGCTCGTCGATCCTGGCGTTAGCCTTCGCCTCCAGCTCGACGAACTTCAAGAGCTCCTTAATCCTTTTGTTGCCTGTCTTCTTTGGAATGTCGAAGAACTGCGAGAAAATAATCAGGTTCTCATACACGGTAAGGTCAGTGTCGAGATTTACCTCCTGCGGCATTACCCCTGTGATCTTCCTTATCCTGCGGTTGTCAACGCTCGCGGCGGAGCCGTCGACCGTAAGCTCCCCGCCCGTGACGGGGGAGACGCAGTTGATCATTTTGACCGTGCTGGTCTTGCCCGCGCCGTTGGGCCCCAGTATCCCGAAGCACTCGCCTTCGGATATGTCGAACGAGATCCCGTCAACTGCGGTGATGTCCCTGAATTTTTTCGTAAGATCCCTCGCGGTGATGAACAGTCGCATGCGGCAGATTATACTTTATCGGGCCGAGGGATTAAAGCGCCTTTTGACCCCAGCGCCCCGATCTGATAATATTACGCCGTCAATAAGGGGAGCTCCTCAATATGGGGCTGAGAACTTCGATTTAATCGGGGGACCCGTTGAACTTGATCAGGTTAAGACCTGCGAAAGGAGCGAAAAATGAACACGGAAAAACTGCCTGAGCTCGGAAAGATCCATCCTGAATTCTTCGACAGAGTTATTTATCCCCGATTGGGAGTAAAGGACAGGAACATAGTTATCGGCCCGAGGCACGGCGTAGATTACGGCGTGTTAAAGGTCGCCGGCAAATACCTCGCGATGTCCACCGACCCGTTCTTCATCGTCCCTTCATTCGGGTTCTCAAAAGCCGCCTGGTTCGGCTTCCATATCATAATGTGCGATGTCGCCGTATCGGGACTGAAGCCCAGATACCTGGCCATCGACCTTAATTTGCCGCCCGAAATGACGGAAGGCCAGCTGGAGGAAATGTGGAAGACCGTCCACTCGGAAGCGAAAAAATACGGGATAAGCGTCCTGACCGGACACACCGCCCGTTATACCGGATGCAATTATCCGATGGTAGGAGGAGCGACCGCAATAGCTGTCGGAAGTAAAAAGGAACTCAGGGGGCCTTTCAGGGTGAAAGCCGGAGACCGGATCGTGATCACAAAAGGCCCCGCGATAGAAACAACGGGCCTTCTAGCCGTCCTTTTCCCGCAGAAATTCATTGACGCCGGCGGCGCCTCCTTCCAGAAAGAAGCGGCAGGCATATTTGACCAGATGTCCGTGCTGGACGACTGCGCGATAGCCCGGGAATTCCCGGGCGTTCACGTGATGCACGATGCAACGGAATGCGGCATATGGGGAGGGCTTTATGAGATGGCAAAGGCCGGAGATTATGGGATAAGGGTTGAGGAAGAACTGATCCCGGTGCAGCCGGTTATCAAGAAAACTGCAGAACTTTTCAAGTTCGACCCGTTCTGCGCGATAAGCGAAGGAACTCTCATTGCGATCGTTGACAAAAAGGATTCTGATAAACTTGTTGCCGCCTTCAGGAAAAAAGGGATATTAAGCGCCGAAGTCGGCGAGGTCGCGGCAGGGAACAAATGGATCAAGATAGCCGGCAAGGGCAGGGAAAGAACGCTGGAACACCCAAAAGTCGATCCCTACTGGATATTAGCGGCGGAGTTCTCCAAATAGGTCCCGGATCACAGTTCCGGTTTTGCTTTTTTCATCAGGCTCATGTCTATTTTTATCTTCATCCCGACCTTGAGGCCGGTGCCGGTGATCCCGTTCATCTCCGCTATTTCCTTATAATACGATGCCGATCCGTTGAAATATTTCCTCGAAATGCCCATCAGCGTATCCCCGGGCATTACGACATGGTAGATTACAGCGCTTTCGGCCGGTTCCGGCACGAATTTATGACCCTGTGCCATGTTCAGGTCTATCTTCAATCTTGTGCCCTGGGAAATATTGCCGGTATCCGCAATATTGTTCATTGTTGCTATTTCCCTGTAATAGATCGGCGTGCCGAAATATTTCCTTGAAATACCGACCAGCGTGTCGCCCATTTCCACCTCATGGTAGACAATATTGGCGCCAGCAGCTTGCGGCTCCTCTTCCTTTACGGATGCCTCGCCGGTCGCTTCCCCTGTTTTTCCGGCGGGCTGCAGCTCAGGATATTTTTGTCTTATGGCCGATATCCTCTTTACTATCTTATTGTTCCTGTCAGCCATGATGCGCTCTGCCGCCTGAAGCTCCGATACTTTTTTGGCGTCCTTCGCCATTTTTGCGTTAATGATCTTGCTGTTCAGTATCTCCAGGTAATTTTCGGTCTTTTCGCGCTGCGCTTCCAGTGTTGTCAGTTCCGTTTTCGCGCTTTCAATGTCTCCCGGCAAAGCTTCCCCCGAGGCCGGCTGCTGGACTTCCGCGGTCGGTTTTTCCTGGACTTCAACGGCAGGCCCGCCCATCGCGTAAGAAAAGGACGCAAAGCCTACAATAAACACAGCCACGCAAATAAAAGATGATATCTTTCTGATCATTTTGACCCCCCCTGTCTATTTCCCAATATTATACCATCCAAACGGATTTTTCAATCCACGGGTATGGTAAAAGAGAACTTGGAACCCTTCCCCAAACCCTCCGATTCCACCCATATTTTGCCACCGTGCGCCTCCACGATATCCTTTGAAATATTAAGCCCAAGGCCAACGCCCCTTTTGACGCCGGCTTGAGCGCCTTCGACCTGCATGAACTTTTCAAATATCATGGATATGAATTTTTTCTCTATCCCTATCCCGTTGTCGATGACCTCGAATTTTACGTTATTGCCATCTCTCCTGCCTGTTATTATTATCTTTCCGCCCTTTTGAGTGTATTTGAGCGCATTTCCGATCAGGTTCACGAAGACCCTTCTCAATCTCTCGTTATCCGCCTTTATGATGGGAAAGTCGGGTGCAAGTTCTCTCTCGATGTTTATCTGCGCCTGTTCCTGCTCGGTCTTAAATTGTTCGACAATTTCCTCCAGCATGACAGGAATAGAGACAGGTTCTTTCAAGAGTTCAATTGATCTTCCGCTTTCAAGGCGGGTCACATCCAGGACGCTCTCAAGCGTTTCATGAAGTTGCTTTGCCTCCGTCAGAAGATCGCCGACGAACTGTTTCTGCTTCTCGTTCAGAGGACCGGGGCCTTCGCTTAAAAGCAGATCGGCATACCCCAGTATCGGCACGAGCGGCTCGCGCATCTCATGGGAAACTATCGAGAGAAATTCCGTCTTCAATCGGTCGACCGTTTTGAGCCTTTCGTACAGTTGCTTGATCTCCTCGGATTTTTTCCTCGCCTCGTCCCTGGCCGCCGTCGTATCCTCAAGGATGCTCAAAATACGCTCTTTTGTTCTTGAGAGTTCGTCGATCATTTCTTTCTGTTGCAGAACCAGTTGTTCTTCGCGGATGACATTGCGCATGATCATCAGACAGCCGATCGCTTCCCCAAGATCGTCTTTAAGCAGTGCTGTGTTGATCGAAACCGGCAGTTTCCTGCCGTCCTTCGTCGTTACTAAAGACAAATGTCCCAAGATCGGCTTGCCTCCAGCCATAACAGATTCGATCGTTCTGTCGGCATCATCCCTGACATCTACATCGAAAATAAGGCCTGTGCGCTTGCCGTAAGACTCGGCAGCGGTGTATCCCGTGTTTTGCACAAAGGAATTATTCACGATGATAATTTCCCTTGAATGGTTCAAGACCACCAATAAACCGTGCATGGTATCGATGATATTGCGGGAGATGGATTCCGGCGTCATAACAAGGTAACTGTATCTTATCATGGCGACGGTCAGGAATAGAATATATACCACGGAAGCCGAAGGGATCATTGTGACAAAACGGAGGCCAAGGGCCGGGACTAAAGCGTTAAAAATTATGCCGACCGGCAACGCGATAAGAAGACCTGTAAACATGAGAGAGCTTTGCATCTTCTCGCGGCGGGTCCTGGCAGATTGCATCGCCGCCCAGGCCAGATAAAGCGAAGCCGAAAAAACAATGATGTCAAAAGCAGCCAGTATAAAGTAATACTGAGCCTGATGATAATAATAGCCCCATCTTATCCTTTCGGCTCCGTCATAAAATATGTTCATTGTCCAGCTGAGGTAGCCCAATATTATGACGGGCAAATAGATCAAGAAATGCATTGCCCCTGACTTGAACTCCAGTCCCTTTTTTGTTAAGAGCGTCATGACATCGAACAGTGAAACGGCTACCAACATGAGCAGGATGACCTCAAGCTTTTGCATGTGGAATGCGAGTGAGTCATTGAATGTCAGCGACGAGACGAACTCGCAAAAATTTAACAACGACACTGAAAATATGCTGGCGAATACCGTCTTGTTGATATCTGCTTTATAGTTCCGCGCAATGACAAAGACCGCGCATGTGCCCGAAATGAAAAATCCCAGCAGGGAGATGACAGAAAAAGTATAATTCATGTTTTTTCCTGTCCGGCTTTCAGCTCCTTGATCTCCTTCTTCAGTTCAAGGATGCGGTCCTCGCGGCCCGCCATCACTTTATAAAATCTTTCAAGCTCGACCACTTTCTTTTTAAGATCTTCTTCCGCCTTTTTCCTTTCGGCAATGTCCCTTGCAGCGCTCAGTATAAGATCCCTGCCGTCCACCCTTATCAATTGAACATGCACCTCCACCGGCATTACGGAGCCGTCCTTGCGGAGATGGGCGGACTCGAACTTAGCCTCGCCTGTCCTCATAAGATCGGCGATCCTTGGCTCAATGAGTTTGGCGTAGTCGGGCATGTCCAGGCTGTGAAGGTTGATCTTCATGAATTCGTCCAGCGTATAACCGCGGTCTTTATACGCTCTTTCATTGACATATATGAAATTCCCCTCCGTATCATGGAGGAAGATCGAATCCGTGCTGTTATCAAGCATCTGCGCCTTAAGCTGCAGCTCCTTTTCGATTCTCAAGCGCGAAATTATGCCGCCTATGTCTGCAGCGATAGATTCTATCGCGGTCCGCGATATCAGAGGTATTTCATTCAGTTTACGCGTGGCCAAATTGATGTCGCCGATCACCTTTTCCCCGTGTTTTATGGGGACCACGGCTATCGCTTTAAGGCCTTCTTTTTTCTCGGCATCGCTTGTAACAAAGGGCATCTTCTGATAACTGGCATAAACCGCTTTCCCCTCCATAACAATGCGAACGTTCGGCACGCTTGCATCGAAATGACGGACTTCTTTGATGAAAGCTTCGGAAACTCCTTTATGAACAGCAAGGTCAAGGCATCCTGTTGTCTCATCGACTAAATAGATGCCGCCGCTTTCCAAACCGCTTATCTTCAAGGCGGCATCCAGGGATGCTTCAAGGGCTTTGTTGAGACTGGTTTCCTCGCCTATAGCCGTGACAAGGTCCTTTTGAATGATCAGCAGGTGCTCCGCCCGCTTGCGCTCGGTTATGTCCTGCACTGTCCCGATCAGCTTATAAATTTTGCCCGCCGGGTCCCTCATCGGCTGCATAGTGGAATGGAAAAACACTTTTCCTTTACCGGGAATATTCGCTTCAAGATCATACTCAAAGCCTTCTCCATTTTGGATGGCCCTAGCCGCGTAATCCCTAAGCTGCTTATTTTGTTCCGTGGAATAATAACGTGATTCTTCTTCTGGAGATGGGGTCCCTAGCGCGGCATCGCGGCCGTAAAGTTCATATGTTTCCTCTGACCATGTGATCTTGCCGCTCTCTACTTCATATTGCCAATCGCCTATTTTCCCAAGCTTCTGAACGATTTTCAGGCGAACTTCGCTCTCATGCAGGGACTGTAGCTCGCTTTCGGAAATCATAACGGTTCACCTTTCGGGTTAGCATGGAAAATCGGAGCAGCGGGATTCGAACCCACGACCTCCTGGTCCCGAACCAGGCGCTCTACCAAGCTGAGCCATGCTCCGATTTTTCACCGGGACTGAGCCACGCTCCGAACAAGCCATCTGATTATACTCAACCAGAGGCGTGCAAGCGAGTGGATTTCATCAACTGGGCAGTGCTGGGATCGAACCAGCGACCTCCTCGGTGTAAGCGAGGCATTCTACCACTGAACTAACTGCCCAATGGGCGCCGTTGGGATCGAACCGACGACCTCCTCGGTGTGAGCGAGGCGTTCTACCACTGAACGAGGCGCCCGCGATCAAGATGTATTTTACCCCGCCGATAGCTGGGCAGGCAAGGTCTTTCCAAAAAGAGCGAATTCTGATATAATCCGCTCCGCATGTTAGCGATAAACATAACATACATTTTGGATAAACTGCTTTCCTTCAGGGAAGCGCCGGAGACCGTTATCATAGCGGTTATTACCGTGGCTGTGGTGCTGTTCGTGGTGCTCTTCTATGTTGTCATATTTTTGATCAATGACTATAGCCGCACCAAGAAAGTGGAACATAAGGCGCCGGATTCTCACAGGCTTCTTGTGGACCTGCAGAAAGCCATCCTGGATGAAATGAGAGGCACGTCCAGGCAAAACGCGCTGATGATCTGGCTTACTCTCCTGTTCATTTCGGTCTCGATCATTGGTATCGTTGCCGGCATATTGGGGCCTGCGAAAAGCATGATGTTATACAAACAGATCTTTTATTCGGTTAAGTCAGCAATATTTAAGGTTTCCGGAGATATCGGCAGGACACTGGGCAGATAGGGGGTTTTTATGGGAGAAAAAGCGGGAACATTTGAAGAGCTCATGAAGAAGGTGGAGGAATTCGAGAAGACAGTGCTGGGGCTTCTGGAGAACATAAAGAAGTTCAAGGAAAGATTGGTCGAGAATAAGTCCAAGTACGGCCCCGATACTTCAAAGTGGCCAACCCGCCCCGGCGGAGAAGAATAACTAGTTTGGAAGTTGGTATTTTGGATTTGTGATTTGTTTGGATGTTGGAATTTGGTGATTGGGATTTCCCCGAGCGTAGTCGAGGGGCTGGGGCCCTTAGCTCAGCGGTAGAGCGGTCGGCTCATAACCGATTGGTCGCAGGTTCGATCCCTGCAGGGCCCACCATTTACAAGGTCATGACAGGCTTGCCCTGAGGCTCTACCCGAAGGGCTTCGGCCACCCAGACCGTAAGGAACGGCCTATGAAAGTCATGACATTTTTCGAGAACAAGCCCCTTCTCTTCCGTGAACCGGCGGAGGTCATCTCCTGCTCCAGCCTTGATAAAGTAGCGGGATGTTTTCACAAGGTCCAGCGCCGCCTTGATGAGGGCTTCTTTGCCGCGGGATTCCTCTCCTACGAAGCAGGATGCGCGTTCGAGGAAAAGCTTTTAAGGGATGACACCTACGATTTTCCGCTCGTCCAATTCGGCATATACGATCGCCCCGAAGCAGATCCATTTGATCCGGAGCGGCCGGCATCCAGATGCCGCATAAAAGATATCCGCCGCAACACATCCATAAGCGATTATTCGCGCAACATCGGAAAGATAATCGAGCTTATTGAGAATGGCGAGGTTTATCAGATAACTTACTGCATTAAGTCATTCTTCAAGGCGGAAGGCCTGCCGTACGATCTTTTCCGGGAGTTGTTCAAAATACAGCCCGTCCCCTATTCAGCCTTCATCGACGCCGGGAATTTCCATGTCCTCTCCCTCTCCCCCGAGCTTTTCCTGAAAAAAAAGGGGGGGCGGATCATGTCAAAACCGATGAAGGGAACGTGGAGCAGGCAGGGCCTCTTGAACAGCCTCTTAGG
>CAYHAH010000135.1:0-13482 GCA_964354575.1 uncultured bacterium | reverse complement strand
TTATTCGCCTTTTTAAGGTATAATGGTGCCCTCTGAATATGTAATGATCCGCATTGATTGTATCTGAAGGAGGGCATTCTATGTTAAAAAGAGCATTTGTTTTTTCCGGGATCGCGCTATTTCTTCTAATTCTCTCCGTTTCTGCTTTTTCCGCATCTTGGATCACTTCCCCCAATTCTGACCCAATTAGGGCGGAGGGCCAAACCGTGACTCTTTTGCCCACCGGCAAAGTTCTTATAGCTGGCGGGCGACTATCCGGCGGAGGATATGATTATTATCAGCCTGGAGACCTTGTGACTATATTTGACCCATTAACAGGTGTATTTTCCAGTCTTGTGTCCACGCCAGATATGAGTCAAGACAGAGCCTGGCACACCGCGACACTTCTGCCGAACGGCAAGGTTCTTTTAGTCGGCGGGATTAATGGTTCTGGAGTTCTTGCCAGCGCAGAAACATATAATTGCGATTCCGGCGGCAGTTTTAATTCCGCTGGCATTATGGGATTTCAAAGAATGGAGCACACCGCGACACTTTTGACGACCGGTGATCATGCCGGTCATGTTCTTGTAACAGGTGGAACCGATGGAACCTCCCCTCAAAAGAGCGCGGAGTTGTATCGCCCGAATACTAATGACTGGATCGCGAGCCCAAATATGATGAAAGAATACAGATTTAACCACACTGCGACACTTCTGCCGGACGGCACTGTTCTTATTGTCGGCGGGAGCAATGAAAGTGGAGTCCTTTCCAATGCGGAGGTGTGTACCCCGAATGCGACGCCGGGATTTGATTACACCAGCGGCACCATGATGTGTTCAAGAGAGAGTCACACTGCGACGCTTCTTCCGAACGGCAAAGTCCTTGTGGCCGGCGGATACAATGACGACAACGGATACCTTTCCAGCGCGGAGGTTTACGATCCCGGCACAGGTAATTTTACCGAGATCACCGATCGCATGAGCGTTGCAAGAGCCAACCATACAGCGACGCTTTTGCCGGACGGCAATGTTCTAATATCCGGCGGCACCAACGAGAGCGGAGCTATTACCGGCACGGAGATCTATGTAACGTCTTTGGAGACATTTTCCCCCGCCAGCGGAGATCTGATAAACGCAAGATATAACCACACTGCGGTTCTTTTGCCCAGCGGTACTGTGTTTGTGATCGGGGGACATAATAGCAGCAGCTATCCTGACGCAGAGTTGTATGTGCCGTCTTCAGGGGCATTTTCTTCCACCGGCACCCTCACAAGCGCAAGATATAACCATACTGCGACCCTTCTGCGCGACGGCAAGGTTCTTGTAACCGGTGGGGTTGGTGATAGCGGTTATCTTTCCAGCGCGATGTTGTATGACCCGGATTTGGGAACATTTACTTCCACCGACCCCATGGCAACCGCAAGAAGCGGCCACACAGCGACCCTTCTGAATGATGGGACCGTTGTTATATGCGGCGGTCGGGGCAGCGTGGCCTGGGTAAACACCGCGGAAGTGTATGACCCTTCTTCAGGCACATTTACCAGCAAAGGATCCATGGTAAATCCCAGGCAAGCTTCCACGGCTACTCTTCTGTCGGACGGAACTGTTCTCATTGCCGGCGGAGATGTCCCCAGCGGATTTACTGCCAGCGCGGAAGTGTATTATCCATCCCTAGGGCAATTTTGGCCGGTCGGCTCCATGAGGAACATAAGATATAGTCATACAGCGACGCTTCTGCAAAACGGCCAGGTTCTTATAGCCGGAGGGAATGACGGTTCCTCTCTTTCCAGCGCGGAGGTATACAATCCGGCCACGAGGACATTTTCTTTCACCGGCCCCCTGATACAGGCAAGAGATAGCCACACCGCGACCCTTCTGCCCAGCGGCAAGGTGCTTGTGACCGCCGGATACTGCATGGGCAGCGGCTATCTTTCCAGCGCGGAACTGTATGATCCGTCTACAGAGATATTTACTTCCACTGGCTCTCTGAACACTGCGAGATCGGCCCATACTGCCGCGCTTCTGCCAAACGGCAAGGTGCTTGTGACCGGCGGGGGCGACGGCGTCAATGTTCTTTTAAGCACGGAGCTGTATGATCCGTCCTTAGGGACATTTTCTTACGGTGGCTCTCTGGTGAATAGAAGACAATACCACACGGCGACACTTCTGCCGAACAACAAGGTGCTTGTGGCCGGCGGGTATAATAGCGGCGGAAATCTTGACAGCGCGGAACTTGCCAGGTACACGGAATATGACTATACCGGCAAGAACATGCAGCCGTCGCCCCAGAATTATGACGGCTCAAGCTTCCCGATCAGCCTATCTGGCGGTATTCATTCGATCACAGGTACCGGATTCAGGGGAACATCGGAAGCCAGCGGCGGGAACGGCAGCGCGAACTCGCCGACCAACCACTCCCGCCTCTATCTGATGAGGCTTGACGGCGGCGGCATGCTGTGGGATGTTACACCCAACCTGTATATGTATTCGCAGCACGGCACCGACACCATATTATATTTAACGACGCCGTCGGATCTTATGGGCGGCCATTATCTTTTGTCGGTCATTGCGAACGGAGTGCCCTCAACCGGAGAGGTCGTCTGGTATGATCTGGGGAATGTCTATCCTCCGGACGCGGGATTGCATGTTGATTCGGTGCACCTGAACGGCAGACCGATCTATCCGAACATAACCAACTACATCACTCCAAGTCCCGAGGTTCAAGTGCATTTCACCGCCGATAACGGCATCGCGGAATTGTTGGCATCACTTGTAAATACAGGCCAAACTCTTTACTTCTCGCTGGAAGCCGGCTCGGTCTTTGACGGGACGTGGAAGGCAAGCGAAGAGGCCGCCTTGCATACGGGGGCCGATACCCTGAGATTTGTATACAGGGACGCGAAAATGGTAAACGAAAGCATGCCGTCGGCTCAGACGGATTACACAGTAAAGATAGGCAAAGGGGGAGGCAGCGTTCAGGTTGTGGGGAACCTGTACAATTATCCCAGTCCTTTCAAGCCTGCGTCAGGCGGCACCACGCAAATCCAATATACGCTGTCCGGAAACGCGCCGATAATACTGATCATTTACGACATAGCGGGACATGAAGTAATGAGGTTCAAGTACGGATCAGGAACCACCGGCGGCTCTGCCGGGGTCAATCAGGTGACCTGGAACGGCAAATCCCTCAGCGGTAAAGTCGTCGGGAACGGGATGTATCTTTACAAGATAATCTCGGGCGACAGGGTCCTGGGGGACGGCAGGCTTGTAGTAGTGGATTAGTTCCGTTTCTTTATAAATAGTCGGGATTGTCAGTTGTAAGTTGTTTGGTCAGGGGTTAGGAGCTTTAAATTCCTAGCCCCTGATGTTTTTCAGGGCCGAAGCTTTTGCCTCATCATAGACCAGTTTAAGCGGAATGCCTTATATCCCTTGACTTATTTGCCTTTTCCCTGTATAATTACCCCTTCTGAAAACATTTAAAGATCCGCAATGATGGCTGCTAAAGGAGGAAATTTCATGTTTAGAAAGGCTTTCGTTTTTTCCGGGATTCTAACATTGCTTCTTTCCGCCTCTGTTTTCGCCGCCCCTGAAAGCACCACGAGTTTCATACTGAAAAATTTCCACGATCCCTCGGTGAGGGCTTCGATCGCGGCTTCGGCCGGGGTCCAGCTTGAAAAGACAAAAGAGGGTATCAAGGTCAAGGAAGAAGGATACCTCGGCAGCAGCCAGCCGAAGGACACCCTGAAGCCCGCGGAGATACAGGCGCTCCAGGCGTTGAAGAAGAGGGAGATGGGGCTCATGGTCCCTCCGGAGTTTGTTTTCTCGGACAACATCAGCAACGGCTACGCCATCAAATTCGGCGGAAAGACGATCCGCATGCGCCACGCGCAGGCGAAAGCCGATGCAACGATCGAGCGGTCCGCTGTTGTTTACAAGAACGCATATCGCTCTACCGACGTGTTATATCTGCTCGGCCCCGGAAGATGCCAGGAAATTCTTGTGCTTCATTCCAAGGACGCCCCGACAAAGTTCGTTTATGAGTGCAACATCGAAAGCAGCGGAAAAGCGGACGTCAATAATAACGGGGAGCTGACAGCGGGGGGCATGACCCTTTCGAAACCTCTGATATTTGACGCCTCCGGGAAAAAAGTGGAAGGCCGCTATGAGAAGACATCCGGCGGCATAGTTCTTGCTTTAAATCCCCAGGGCCTTAAATATCCTTTACTTATCGATCCTGTCTGGAAGCCTCTACCCAATCCTAGTTCCATGGCTGATAGCAGGGGATACCCGACAGCTACGCTTCTTCCCAACGGCAAGGTCCTCGTGACGGGAGGGGTAGTGCAAACATTGCCTATTTGGGGTGCCGGGAGCAGCGCGGATCTGTTCGATCCGGTCACCGGCAGCTTTGTTTCGCCGCGTCCGAGTTCCATGATTTATGCAAGATACGGCCACACTGCCACGCTTCTGACGAAAGGGAACAACCGCGGCAAGGTCCTTATTGCCGGCGGAGTCAACAACTCGGGCGCGGTTGCCACGGCGGAGGTGTATGACCCGGCGGTGATCAACGGATTTACCGAGATTACGGGCACATCAATGATCAATCCAAGATACTTCCACACCGCCACGCGTCTCACGGACGGAAAGGTCCTTCTGGCGGGAGGAGCGAGCCAGGGGGGAACGAACGGTTACATGGTTACAGGCACTCCTTCAGCCGCGGCAGATTTTAAAGCAGTAACCGATGGGTCATTCAACATAGCGATTGAGGGCGTTCTTTATTCCGTTACCGGCCTTGATTTTAGCGGTATATCTGATGATCCCGATCAAGGCCATTACGATATCGCATCTTATATTCAGGCCACCCTGGAGGCAATGGGAGCGCCGGTGTTTGTCACTTGGGAGGCGGACAATCACTTTCAATTCTTTGATTATAACACAGGCCCGACATCAGTTGTGTCGAAATGCTGGGGAGCGTACGGTGGGAGCGGTCCGGGCGGTATTTTTGGGACTGACATAAGCGGAGTTCAGTACGGGCCAAATGAGGGGCTGTACCTCAACGCTGACCTAAATGCGACACAAGTTTTAGGAAATTGGAGTAATTACGTTCCTTTCGACAGCGCGGAGCTTTTTGACCCGGAGGGTAACGGCGGAGACGGGTCGTTCGCTTCAACCAGCAACAACATGTCAACTGTCAGATACGGCCATACGGCGACGCTTCTGATCGACGGGACGGTCCTTATGGCCGGAGGCAGCGACGAGACCTCAGCGGTTGCCAGCGCGGAGATATACGATCCCAGCTCGGGGTTTGGTGCCCCTATAATCATGCAGGCCGCAAGGTTCAATCACACCGGCACGCTTATGTGCGACGGAACCGTCCTTCTGGCCGGCGGCTACAATGATACCGACGGATATCTCACCAGCGGGGAGAGATACTATCCTTCTTCGAATACTTTTTCACCCACTCCTTATGGCTTGAATTATGCCAGAAGCGAGCACTCGGCCACGCTTCTTCCCGATGGCACTGTCCTTCTGACCGGCGGGACCGCCGGCTCCGCCCTCCAACAAATAGTGGAAAAGTTTGACCCGACGTTTGCCGGGGGGTATTTTTTTGATGTCGGTTATAGTAACTATGCTGTTGCGGACCATTCCGCCGTTCTTCTGCCCGACGGCAGCGTTTTTCTGGTCGGAGGTTTTATCGGCGCAGATAAAGGCGGCGCTTACGATACCGGGCAGTGGTATGTCACTAATCCGCCGGACTATTTTGACCAAATTACGGCCGGCCAGCTTACAGATGCGAGATACAACCACACCGCAACCCTTTTGCCGACCGGAAATGTTCTTATAGCCGGCGGATGCAACGAAACCAGCGGGACCCTTGCCAGCTCTGAGGTGTATGTGCCAGACACGGATACATTTGCGCCAGTGAGTCCGTATCCGGATATGAAATATCCGCGGCAGATGCACATGGCCACTCTTCTCGCTAACGGAAATGTCTTGGTTGCGGGAGGATACGATGACAGCGGCCGACATGTCGCAACCGCCGAAATTTACGATTATAATGCGCGAGGATACCTCCCCGATACTGTTCCCATGATGGTGCATCCCCGGCACGGCCACACGGCTACGCTTCTGCCGGACGGAACGGTGCTTATTGCCGGAGGCAGCGGAGAGAGCGGAGCGCTTGACAGCGCGGAGATATTTTACCCGTCCACCGGCAAGTTTTATGAGATCGTCGGTTTGGCCGGCCGCCTGACGAGCGCGCGAATGGATCACAGCGCTACGCTCCTGACGAAAGGGAGCAACATGGGCAAGGTCCTTATTGCGGGCGGACGGAGTGGCAGTGACTTTCTGAACAGTTCCATGTTGTACGACCCGAGTGCCCATTCATTTTCTGCCAGCGGATACATGACCGATCCGAGGGCGAACCACACCGCCACGCTTCTTCAGGATGGGAGAGTCCTTATCGCCGGCGGGAACAAAGCCCTCGATGTAAGCAGTGCAAGCAGTTACTCCGGCACGGAATTGTATGACCCGAACACGGGCGCATTCTCCGCCTCCAGCTATGCAACTTCAATATACAGGACGAACCACACTGCCACGCTCTTGCCGAACGGAAAGGTCCTGTTGGTCCGCGGCGATTCTTATAACTATGGTTTAGCCCAATCACATACATATGATCAAGGCACCGATTCGTTCCTTAGCGGGCCTGCTCTCGGCGGTGACTATCATAACTTCACCGCGACCCTTCTGCCCAGCGGCAAAGTCCTTGTTGTGGGCGGCAAGATCCTCTCTATAGCTTCTCAGACAGGGTGGACCGCTCCTTATACGGAATATTACTACGTTGGACTATATTCCCTCATTAGTTCATTTGAGGCGGTCAGGCCGGTGGTCCTGCTTATTGATGGGAATGACGCCGTTTATACTCCCAACGCAATAGCGCCGGAAACGTCTTATCAGATCCAGGGAACAGGATTCTTTGGAACATCAGAGGCGAGCGGCGGGAATAACGGCGCAAATTCGCCTACAAACTATCCGCGCGTGTATCTCCAGAAAATGGATTCGGGCGGTTACGCCGGAAGGGCCGAAAGCAGCATGCTGATCGATTGCACAAGCTCCGTTTATTCGAATTCCGTCTCGGACACTTCGATCTATTTCACGACTCCGGGCGGCTACGAGCTCCCTGCGGGCTATTATCTTTTAACGGTAGTTGCCAACAGCGTGCCCTCGGTCGGCAGAGTCGTATACTATAATTATGGGGCCGTTTATCCGTCGCTTAACCCTGTCCTTGACTGGGTAAAATTGAACGGAAAACTGGTCGCTCAAGGGCAAACCAACTACACGGCGCCGAATCCCCAGGTTGAAGTGCATATAAGCGCCGTCAACGGCATAAATACTCCGACGGCGTCGTTCGGTATCTTTTACACCGTGATCCAGTCCTTTGGCTTTACTCTGGAGGCCGGAGATAATTTTTCCGGGACCTGGATCGGCACGGAGCCGCTTGCTGCATCGCAGGAAGGCATAAATTATCCAAACCTGTACATCTTAGCCTCAGATCAAGGCGGAAATACTTGGGATTCGGGACAATTTGGGTGCGCTTATCCAATAAGAGTGGGCGCGGGCGGAGGCAGGGTGCAGGTGGTGGGGAACCTGTACAACTATCCCAATCCCTTCAAGCCCTCATCGGGCGGAACAACGCAGATCCAGTACTCTCTCACCAAGGATGCGTCGATAATATTGATCATTTACGACATATCCGGACATGAAGTACAGAGGTTCAAGTACGGCGCCGGAACGTCCGGCGGGGCGGTCGGGGTCAACCAGGTGACGTGGAACGGCAAGTCCCTCAGCGGCAAAGTCATCGGGAACGGCATGTACCTCTACAAGATCATTTCAGGCGACAAGGTACTTGGAGACGGCAGGATCGTAGTTATAGATTAGTCCCGACGGTAAATTTTGGCATCACGGGACTGGTTGTCCGCGGAAAGCGGGCCGCTAGCCCCTGATGTTTTTCAGGGCCGAAGCTTTAGCCTCATCATAGACCAGTTTAAGCGGCACGCCTTTTTTTCTGGACAGTCTTGCGCATTCTTCGTATTCAGGAGAGATATTTTTGACCGTCTTCCCGACATGACCCACCTTGACGGAAATATTCCCGTACTTAGTTTTGACCAGCTTGTGATATCTGTCAAGTTTTTCCCTTTTGACAAGGTAAGTCCTGACACCTAATGTCGTCGTTTCGCTGAATATCCTGTCAAGGAGCTTATCCTTGTTCTTGAGTGAAGACAGGACTGTGAGCACAACGCCCGGCCGTTCCTTTTTCATTCTTGCAAAAGTTACGTACGCGTCCAGGGCCCCCGCTTTCATAAGGGCGGAGATGACGTGATCGTAAAATTCCGGGTTCATGTTGTCTATGCCGGCCTCGATGCAAACAACAATATCTTCGGAAAAGCCCATGCCTGCCTCTCCGACGAATATCCTTAATATGTTCGCTTCGGGAAGATCGGCGTCTCCCGCGCCAAGCCCGGTCTTTTTAAGCTCAAGCTTCGGCATGTCGGCAAAGCTTTTGGCAATTGTTGTGATGATGGCGGCGCCGGTGGGCGTTACAAGCTCTCCTTTTATCTTCTTTTTATAGATGGGCGCACTAATCAAAAGTTTTGCCGTTGCGGGGGCGGGATTTGGAAGTGTCCCGTGCGAACTTTTTATCGGCCCGTATCCGAATGGGAGGGGAGAGGAGTAAACTTCTTTGATGCCGAGCGCACCAAGCCCTATCGCCGCGCCGACTATATCGATGATCGCGTCGGTCGCTCCGGTTTCATGAAGATGTAACAGGCTTTTGCCGTGGACGTTCGATTCCGCCTTGAACAACCTCTCGAATATTCTTCTGCTCAGCTGTTTGACGCTTTTTTTGAGCCTGCTTTTGTCGATCATCCCGCAGATGTCATCGATCGTTCTCTCAGTTTTCTTGTCAGCGATCAGGACAGAAACATGCTTTGCCCTGAAACCTTTTTTTGTGATGCTTGAAACCTTCAGCGAATATCCTTTGACCTTCAATTTCTTCAATTCTTTCGTCAAGCGTGAAAGGCTCAAGCCCGCGTCAAGCAGCGCGGCCAGTATCATGTTCCCGGAGATCCCCGTGGGGCAGTCGAAGTAAGCGATCTTCATGAGATCTTTTCCTGGTTGGATCTGGTTATCGTGCTTGCCATACATCCCGCCCCGAAGCCGTTGTCGATGTTAACGACGGCAACTCCGGGAGCGCAGGAGTTCAGCATGGAGAGGAGCGCTGCAAGGCCCTTGAATGAGGCGCCGTAGCCGATGGAGGTAGGCACGGCTATCACCGGCTTGTCCGTGAGTCCCCCCACGACCGATGCGAGGGCTCCTTCCATTCCGGCGACAACGACGATCACATCCGACTTGCCCAGCTTATCCATGCTTCCGAGGATCCTGTGGAGTCCCGCGACGCCAACATCGTATAATCTTGAAACTTTATTCCCGAGGAATCCGGCCGTTTCAGCCGCTTCTTCGGCGACGGGAATATCGGCCGTTCCGGCGGTGACAACAAGGACAGAGCCTGTTTTATCCTCTCCCTTGCCCACGGTCACTATCCTGGCTGTATCGTTGTATTTTGCGGACGGCTTGACCGACCTGATGGCTTCATAAACTTTTTTATCGGCCCTTGTCGCCATGATGTTCGCGTGGTTGGCGGACAACCGCTTGAATATTTCCTTGATCTGCGGGATGGTCTTTCCCTGGCAGTAGATGACCTCGGGAAAGCCCGTTCTCATCGCGCGGTGGCTGTCTAGCTTGGCAAAGCCCAGGTCCTCGAAAGGAAGACGCTTAAGTTTTGAGTATGCCTCTTCGACGGTCAGCTTCTTTGATCTTAAGTCTTTCAGGAGCTTTTTAATCTTTGCCGTGTCCATGCAGCTCTTCCATCCGCTTCTTTATCTTCGACTCGAATCCCCTGTCGGTCGGTTCGTAATAGCTCTTTTTATTTGGAATGTAGTCCTGTTTGACAAAACCGCCCTCGTAATCGTGCGCGTACTTGTAACCGATGCCGTGCCCGAGTTTTTCCGCTCCCGAATATCCCGTGCCCTTCAGGTGGTCCGGGACATCCATCGTGACGTCGTTTTTCACGTCTGCAAGAGCTTTTTCGATCCCCATGTATGCCGCATTGCTTTTCGGCGCCGTGGCCACATAGACGGCGGCCTGTGCAAGAGGTATGCGCGCCTCCGGCATGCCGACGAACTCCGCCGCTTGCATGGCGGAATTTGCAACGACAAGCGCGAGCGGATCGGCATTGCCGACGTCTTCGGATGCGCATATAACGATCCTGCGGGCGATGAACCTGGGATCTTCTCCCGCGTATATCATTTTTGCGAGATAATACAGCGCCGCGTCGGGGTCCGATCCCCTCATGCTCTTGATGAACGCGGATATGGTGTCGTAGTGGCTGTCTCCGGCTTTGTCATAAACGACGGCTTTTTTTTGAATGGATTCTTCAGCGGCTTTTTTGGTGAATTTTATCGCCCCGTTCTTGCCCGGCTTCGTGGTCAGGACCCCTATCTCAAGCGAGCTCAGGGCTTTCCGTGCGTACCCGTCGGATGCCCTGGCGAGGTGTTCGATGGCATCGTCATCCATGGCGACCTTAACATTCCCCAGTCCTCTCTCTTTGTCGTTCAGGGCATTCTTAAGTATGGCCTCGATCTCTTCCCGGGTCAGTTTTTTAAGCTCGAATATCTGCGATCTCGACACAAGCGCGGAGGTCACGTAAAAGAAAGGGTTTTCTACCGTTGCCCCGATAAGCGTAAGCGTGCCGTCCTCCACGTGGGGGAGAAGCACATCCTGCTGGAGCTTGTTAAATCTATGTATTTCATCAAGGAACAGTATCGTTTTCCTGTTAAGGGCGTTTTTCATCTCTTTAGCTTCCTTGATCAGTTTTTTCAGGTCCTCGACTTTTGCAATAGTCGCGTTCAATCCCTTGAACTCCGACTTTGTGGTGTTCGCGATAACCTTGGCAAGAGCTGTCTTGCCGGTGCCCGGAGGCCCGTAAAGGATGACCGAGGACAGCCGGTCGGCTTCAATTGCGCGCCTGAGCAATTTGCCGCTTCCTACTATTTGCTCCTGCCCGACGAATTCATCGAGAGTCCTGGGGCTCATCCTGTAAGCCAGCGGGGCATTTCGATCGATCTCTTGATTGTCAGAAGTTTCAAAGAGTTTCATGAGGAGATTATAACACAAGAAGAGCTAGAGGAGCTAGAAGTGGAAGATGATAAGAGGTTTAGAGGTTAAAACGAGGAAAACGTAAAACCATCTTATTCCTCTTTGCTTCTTACCCTCTCCACATCTTCAACCCCTAGCTCTTTTAGCTCCTCTTTTTCTTGAGTTTTGCTATTTTCTCCTGATCATCGATATTAAGGCCGGCATGCCGATCGTGTCCAGGGAGATCAGGAAGCAAAGGAGAACCCAGTCGAACCTTGTGTCAACCAGGCCTGCAAGTCTAAGAATAACATAAATTATAGTTCCCATTTTTATCCTCCTTTCATGTTCAACAAAGTGAAGGGATCAATGGCTCATTTCTTCGACGTTGTCCACCACCAGTAACCGAGCGCCGCAACTATGATCACTAAAAGTATCCATCCCCAGGTGTTCATGTTAAGGATCCCCCCTTCCGGCGCCATTATATCAATCAAGTTCGCTTCAGGGCAAGCGTTTTAATGAGTTTCCCGAAGGGAAGGGAGTTAATAATGTCTTTCTTCTCAAGCCACCCGCGCCTTGCAGTGAGCACGCCGTATCTCATGAGTTCGAGCTGCGACGCGGAATGGGAATCGGTGGTTATTACTATCGGTATCCCCATTTCTTTTGCCTTGCGGCAGTGGATGTCGTCCAGGTCAAGGCGCAGGGGATTGCCGTTCAGTTCAATGAACGTCCCCGTGTCTTTCGCCGCTTTCAGCACTTCCTCCAGGTCCACCTCGTACGCATCCCGCTCCCCGATAAGGCGCCCCGTCGGATGGGACAGGATGGTCACGTATCTGTTCTTCATCGCGGAAATTATCCTCCTGGTCATCTCCGCCCGCTTCATCTTGAAGTTTGAGTGCACCGACGCAAAGACAATGTCGATCTCTTTCAGGACACTGTCGGAATAATCCAGCCTGCCGTCGGGCAGTATGTCAACTTCCATCCCGCGTATTATCTTTATGCCGGCCGCGCTTTTGTTCGCCTGATCGATCTTTTTGAGGTGGGCTAGCGCCTCCCCTTCCGTGAGGCCGCCTGCAATTCTGGTGGACTTTGTGTGGTCGGTAATGGCAATGTATTCATAGCCTATTTTTTTTGCGGCATTGGCCATTTCCTCTATCGTGTTCGATCCGTCCGTTGCCTTTGTGTGCAGGTGCAGGTCTCCTCTTATGTCCTTAAGCTCGACGAGAACGGGGACCTCTCCTTTTTTTGCGGCCTCGATCTCTCCCTGCGCTTCCCTTATTTCCGGCGGGATATAGGAAAGCCCGAGGATCTTGAAAATATCGTTTTCCTCCGATCCGTCGATCCTCTTGTTCCCCCTGTAGATGCCGTATTCGTTGATCTTGAGCCCTTTCTTCACCGCCATTTCCCTTACCTGGATGTTGTGCTGCTTGGACCCCGTGAAGTAATAAACGGCGGCGCCGAAACTTTCCGGCTCAACCACCCTTATGTCGGCCTGCATCCCGTTCTTCAGCAGAACGGATGTTTTCGTTCCGCCTTTCGCGAGCACTTTATCAACCTGGGAAAACCTGGTGAAGGCATCCATTACTTTTTCCGGCTTCTTTGATGTCACAAGTATGTCAATGTCGCCGATCGTTTCCTTCGCCCTGCGCAGGCTTCCGCAGGGGACGATCTTATCGACTTCCTTCAGTTTCTTGAGCGAAGCGACTACTGCCTCGGCGTAAGGAAGAGCAATACCGATAGAGAACCTTCCAATATTCCTTTTTTTAAGTTCGATCCCGGCCAAAATATTCCGGATCTTCTTCGCCCTTATGCCGGGAAGTTTTTCAAGCCTGCCTTCTTTTGCCGCTTTTTCCAGCTTGTCGATGCTGTCGATCTTCATTTTTTTGTGGAGCAGGATGGCGGTCTTCGGCCCGATCCCCGGCACGGCCACAAGCTCCAGCAGGCTTTTGGGGAATTTTTTCAGGAGGTTTTCATGGGCTTTTAACTTGCCGGTTTTGATCATTTCTTCGATGTGCTCCGCTATGCCTTTTCCTATGCCCGGGATGGCCTCAAGAGCTGTGAGCCCTCCCTTTTTATAGAGCGATCCCAAATTTTCCGAAAAACTTTCTATGTTGTGGGCGGCTTTTTGATAAGCGCGGATGCGGAACGGGTTTTCTTCTCCCAGTTCCAGGAGATCTGCCATTTCAAAAAATATCTTCGCGAATTCCTGGTTTTCCAATTGAGTTTATTTCAACGCTTCGGCCAAAGCTTCTCCGAAAGCTTTCGCGGACTTCGGCCCTTCAGCCGTGATGAATTTGCCGTCGATCGTGACGCCTTC
>CAYHAH010000134.1:0-2423 GCA_964354575.1 uncultured bacterium | reverse complement strand
AGGACACTCATGGACCTGCTTGTGATCTCCGGAAAGGACCAGGCTTTTGTCTCAAAATTCAACGAACTTGTTCCGAAGGAAATTGAGCGCATAAATATGCTGTCGACCGATCTGCTTCATTATTCAAGGCCTCCCGAGCCGGCATTTGAATACCTTGACCTTAATGCTGTTATAAAGGAAGCCGCCGATTTCCTGGAGATCCAGGCTACAAAGAAGAATGTTGTTTTGAAACGTAATCTTTCAAAGATCTCCGATGTCAAGGCTGACAGGAACGGGATGATCGAAGTCCTGACGAATTTGATCCTGAACGCCATAGAGGCAATGAACGGCGGAGAGATAGCGTTATCCAGCCATGAGAAAGACGAAAAGGTTAGGATAGAAATATCCGATAACGGCCCCGGGATACCGGAGGAAAACATCAAGAAGATATTTTTACCCTTCTTTACCACAAAGAAAGAAGGCACCGGAATGGGGCTTGCCATTACGCAGAGGATAATCACCGACCACGGCGGAACGATCGAAGTTAAGAGCTCCCACGGCGTCGGAACCACATTTTTCCTGTCATTTCCCAAAAAATCATGACTTGTATGAAGAGGATTTTCCCTGTATAATACCCCTGCGATGAAGATGTCACGGTTGCTTGCCCCCACTCTCCGCGAGGATCCCACTGAAGCGGAGATAGTTAGCCACAAACTGATGCTGAGGGCAGGCCTTATCAGGAAGCTTTCTTCAGGAGTTTACACTTATTTACCTCTTGGATGGCGCATAATACAAAAAATCGAGCAGATAGTCAGGCAGGAAATGGACAGGTCAGGCGCGCTTGAGGTCAAGCTTCCGGCGATCCTTCCTTCGGAACTCTGGAAGGAAACCGGCCGCTGGGATGTTTACGGCAAGGAACTTTTCCGGATCAAAGACCGCCACGACAGGGAATTCTGCCTGGGCCCCACGCACGAAGAGATAATCACCGATCTTGTGCGCAGCACCGTTAAATCCTACAAAGAACTTCCGCTCAACCTTTACCAGATCCAGACAAAATACCGCGATGAGATAAGGCCCCGGTTCGGCGTGATGAGGTCCCGCGAGTTCATCATGAAGGACGCTTATTCATTTGACAGGGACGAGGCGGGACTCGAGAAAAGCTATAAGATAATGTATGAGACGTATAACCGGATCTTCGACAGGTGCGGGCTGAAATACAAAGTTGTCCATGCCGATCCCGGCCCGATAGGCGGAGGATTCTCCCAGGAATACATGGTCCTGTCCCCGACGGGAGAGGACGAAATAATGCATTGCGACAAGTGCGATTATGCCGCGGCAAAGGAAATGACGACCCTTCGGGTAAATCCGAAATCCGAATCTCGAAATCCGAAGGAAATTCCAAAATTCGAAAAAATCAAAACCCCAAATATCAAGACTATTGAAGAGCTTGAAAAATTCCTGAAAGTACCGCAGGAGAGAATGATAAAAACGCTGCTTTATAAAGTTGGCGACAAGGTCATCGCTGTTCTGATACGAGGCGACCATCAGCTAAACGAGTCAAGGCTGAAGAAGATCCTTGGCAGGGAAGACATCGAAATGGCGGATGCGGCGACGGTTGAAAAGGTTTCCGGCGCCCCGGTGGGGTTTGCGGGGCCGGTGGGATTGAAGGGGATCAGGATATACGCCGACAGCTCGGTTACGGAGATCGATGACGGGATCACCGGAGCCAACGAGAACGACGCTCACATGATCCATGTCCAGTACGGCAGGGATTACAAGGCGGATGAGACCGAAAACCTGAGACTCGCAAAAGAAGGGGATCCCTGCCCCAAATGCGGGGGAAAGCTTGTGATCACAAGAGGGATAGAAGTGGGACACATATTCAAGCTCGGCATCAAGTACAGCGAGAAAATGAAAGCAAAATACCTCGGCGAGGACGGGAAAGAAAGGCCGTACATAATGGGATGTTACGGGATAGGAGTTTCAAGGATTGCCGGAGCGGTGATAGAGCAGAACCATGATGAATTCGGAATAAAATGGCCGCTCTCGATAGCCCCGTACAAGGTCGCCGTCGTTCCCGTGAACATGAAAGAAAACGAACAGGCTAAAGTCGCTGAAAAAATTTACGCCGACCTGTCCGAGCTCGGCATCGAGACGATCCTGGATGACAGGGATGCTTCGATAGGCGTGAAGTTGAAAGATATCGATCTCATAGGATTTCCAATAAAAGTGATAATCGGTCCAAAATCCCTGGCGGAGAAAAAGATCGAGATAAAGATGAGATCTGACGGCAAGACCCAATCGATCGACCTCGAAAGCGCGGTCGATAAATTGAAGGAGTTATGCCGGTAATTTGGCTGGGGAATCACCCCGCATAATGGGAGAGTGACATGAGGGAATTCTGCGGAGTTTACGGGATATATTCATTTGAGAGCGACAACATC
>CAYHAH010000133.1:0-14756 GCA_964354575.1 uncultured bacterium | reverse complement strand
TCATCATATCCCAAAGAGCATCTGGCAAAAGATAGAATACACAAAGGCCTTTGAAAACCTTTACAGGATACCCATTATAATCGAATATTTTTACAAGAAGCTGTTCTTTTACGGGAACTGGAACATCGCCTGGTTCGTTTTTATCCTGGCTCTGATATTTTCCCTGAAGGATCTCAAAAAAATAAGGCATTTTTACAGCTTAATGCTGATCGTCCTGGCCATGTCAGCTTTCGCGTTCCTCTATTACATCACCCCCAGCTATCAATGGCTTTTGGACGGCACCACATTGAACAGGAATGTCCTTATCATAATGCCCATGGTAATATATTTCATATCGCTTAGCCTTAACGAAGCATACAAATATGCGTCGAGGAAAGAAAAATAATGCCCGATAAAAACACCCTGTTATCGATAATAATCCCGGTCTTTAACGAAGAAACTCACATAGAGGAAGTTCTCAATAAGATCAAGGCGGTCAGGCTGCCGGAAAATGTCGGGAGGGAAATAATCGTGATCGACGACGGTTCCAGCGACCGAACGCCTCAGATACTGAAGAAATTCATGTCTGACAACGTGATCTCCGTGCATTCATCCGCCCTGAATTACGGCAAAGGCTCGGCGATAAGGATCGGGATAAAAAAGGCCAAGGGGGACATCATCCTTATCCAGGACGCCGATTTTGAATATGATCCCGACGATTACACGCGCCTGATAG
Source organism: uncultured bacterium (assembly GCA_964354575.1). Lineage (GTDB taxonomy): Bacteria > Margulisbacteria > WOR-1 > CAVSGV01 > CAVSGV01 > CAYHAH01. The sequence goes on along the minus strand of CAYHAH010000133.1, from coordinate 14,041 downwards.
AGCCGATACTTTCCGGAAAAACCAAAGTGGTGTACGGCTCGAGGTTCAAGGGAAAAATAACCGGGATGAAGCCGATATATTTACTCGCCAACAAGATATTGACCTTTCTGGCAAATATCCTGTACAGGGCAAATATCACCGATGAGGCTACTTGTTACAAGGTGTTCTCATCAGATGTAATAAATAACCTCGATCTTAAATGCAGGAGATTTGAATTCTGCCCGGAGGTCACGGCAAAGCTGTTAAAACTCGGTTACAGGATACACGAGGTGCCGATAAGTTACCGGTCGCGCTCCGTTGCGGAAGGCAAAAAAATAAGCTGGAGAGACGGCTTTTCCGCCGCCTGGACGCTTGTCAAATACCGGTTCGTCAATTAACAATGAGAGATTTCAATAAGATAGATTTTTTTATCCAGAAAAAAAGAATAGCGTTGATCGACAGGTTCGTCCCGCAGAATTCGTACATTCTTGACATAGGCTGCGGTTATTACCCTCAAAACCTTGTCAGCCTGGAAAACAAGATCAGGAAGGCCATCGGCATAGACATGGACATCCCGGCAACATCCCAGTCAAATAAAATAAGCTTCGTTAAATGCAACATAGAAAGAACGCTTCCCTTTCCGGATAATGAATTTGACTGCGTGACAATCCTTGCAGTTCTGGAGCATCTTGAATTTCCGGAAGAGATAATCAGAGAATGCTACAGGATATTAAAGCCCGGCGGAAGGATCATCATCACCATACCTTCTAACTATTCCAAGCCTTTTCTTCTGGCGCTGGCAGGGATCGGCTTGATAAGCAGGGAAGAAATATACGGCCATAAGAATTATTTCAGCAAAAAAGAACTTGAAAAGATGCTTTTTGATGCGCAATTCAGGAAAATAAAAAGCCGGCACTATAATTTGCTCATGAACTTGCTCTCCGTTTTTGAAAAATAAGTTATTCCCGTATTTATCATCACTTGACAACCAAGGCACGCTTTTATACATTGTTCACATGTCCGACCAGCTTGAAGGAAGAAACCCCGTTCTCGAAGCTCTCCGCTCTGGAAGGGCGCTTAACAAGATATTGATAGGGAGGGATATCGAGCGCCACTCGGCGATCGCCGAGATACTGCATCTGGCAAAGGAGAGAAAGATCCCTGTGGAGTGGCTTTCTCCCGAAATATTGAAAACGAAAAGTTCAACAAGATCTCCTCAGGGCGTGATCGCGTATGCTGCGGCAAAGGAATATCTGGACATACATGATCTGCTGGAGATAACGAGAGGCAAGAACGAGCCGGCGTTCTATGTGATACTTGACGGCCTTGAGGACCCTCATAACCTCGGCGCGATAATAAGGACCGCGGAAGCCGCGGGAACTCACGGGATAATGATCCCCCAGCGAAGGGCCGTGGGGCTCACCGGAACCGTGGCGAAGGTATCGGCCGGCGCGATCGAGTATGTGCCGGTCGCAAGGGTCGTAAATCTCAATAATGCGATCAGGACCCTCAAGGAAAATAATGTCTGGATCATAGGCATCGACCAGGACGGGAAAAAACCTTTTACAGGGGTTGATTTCAAACTCCCGACGGCCGTAGTCATCGGAGGGGAAGGAAAAGGGATCTCAAGGCTTGTAAAAGAAAATTGTGACGAGGTTGTTTCGATCCCCATGAAAGGCAATATTTCCTCGCTTAACGCATCGGTCGCCGCGGGGATAGTCATGTACGAGGTCTTGAGGCAAAGGGCTACCTGAAATAGAACGTCTTCTGTCTCTTGTATATTCTAGCCGTAAGCCCCAGGTCCGCGAATTCCTTTTTCGCCGCGAGCTTTATCGCCCCTTCCCTCAAGAGCATCCTGCCGATGTCATCCCACCTCTTTTCAATCCGGTCGGGATAATAAGGGGAATCCTCCGACGGCTCAATGTCAAGAAAATAGTCGGAAAGCCAGAAATACTGCGGATTGGCTGCGAGATCGTTCAAGCTCATGACATAAGCGCCCCAATCATGGAAATGCCAGTATATGACGTAAGGGCTTATTTCGTTAAAGCTTATCATTGTTGAGATCGATCTGTTCCTTTCGATGTTCGAGCTGAAAAAGTCCAGGACATCCCGGATAGTTGAACTGGGCGGGACCTTGAAATCCCTGTACTTCTTGGGTTGGTCAGCCGGATAAGTGAAGGCCGGCCTTTTCGCCAGCCCGAACAGGAAAGGCGGCGAGAATTTGTTCAGGCTTTCTTTGTAAATGAATGACAGTATCGTCCTGTTCGCCACCTCCTTTGTGTATCTCGTCAGGCTCAAGGAGTCGTAAGCGACCGCCGAAAACAAAAAGGCAAAAATAACGTAATAGGCCGTCGCGGATCTGCTCTCCCTTATCCTGTCAAAATAAAGCACCGCAAAATACGCCAGCAGTAAAAAAACGAACGGGATGCTCGTTGATAAATATCTTTCCTGAATGTTGTTAGAAGAAATGTAGCTGATGAAAAGCAGGTTCGCCAGGAACATCAGCGAAATGATCCTTATTTTCTTTTCCCTGTAAAACCAGAAAGACGCCAGGAACGCGGCCAGGGATCCCAGCCCTATCCAGAACGAAAAACTGTAGCTTGAAAGCAATGACTGAAAATAAAACCCCAGGGCGTTAAAAAATCCGGCCACGGGAGAGAATGAAGGGGATTGCATACCCTGCGCCCTGAAAATAAAGCCAAGGCCGTATTTTCTCTCAAAAGGCGGGGTCGCCCACCAAAGGACAAAAAGAGGAAGAAATCCCAGGATGATCAGTGAATTATCGATCATCCACTGCTTCAACCTGCCGGGATCGATTTTTGAGAGTTGATATAAAGCCGCGCCAAAAACCAGCTGGATGGCGAAATTTGTCTTTGACCAGTAAGCAACGCTGAGCAGAAACCCGATTGTCGCGTATTTCCACGGCGCCTCATTTGAGATATATTTTACTATGAACCATAAAGTCATAACGCAGATAAATATTCCCAGCATTTCCTGCATGTTAACGGTGGCAAGGTGCAGCATCATCGGAGATGAAAGGAACAGCGCGCATGCGATGAAGCCGATGATCCAGCCTTTTTCTTTTGAGAGCTCAAGCCCGGTGAAAAAGATCAACATCGAACAGATGAAGAAAAGAAAGAGGCTTGAGAGCCTGGCGGAAGAATATGAAAAACCGAAGATCAGGAGGAATATCCCGTCAAACCAAGAATGGAGGGGCATCCAGAGGGCCTGATTGTTCGTGTGGGCCCAGAAAGCTCCGAAGTCAGCCTCCCGCAGGTCGTTGAATATCTGCATCCCGAAGTATCCGTGATGGGATTCATCCCACAGGAAAACATCAAGAGGCTTGAGGAACTGAAAATAAGCGTATATGCACGCGATCGCCGTCAGCGCAAAGGCGACATGCAGCGCGTATTTTTTCATGGGCCAATTATATTTTATAAGGGAGATTTGTCAATTAGCCCATTTTGATAATAAATGTTAAAATATCATTGAATGAACCAGATATTGAAAAGAAAATACCTGTTCAGGAACCTGCTTATTTTCCTCGCGATAATGGGGCCGGGCATCATTACCGCCAGCGTCGATAATGACGCGGGCGGCATAACCACTTATTCGCTTGCTGGCGCGCATTTCGGCTATTCCCTTCTCTGGTCGCTCATACCGATCACTATTATGCTGATAATAATACAGGAGATCTCCGCGAGGATGGGGATCGTGACCGGAAAGGGATTCGCGGAGCTTATCAGGGAAAACTTCGGCCTCAAGGTGACTTTTTACGCTATGCTTGCCCTGCTTATCGTGAACATAGGCAACACTATGGCCGAATTCTCCGGCGTTGCCGCGAGCATGGAGATATTCGGAATATCAAAATACCTGTCGGTTCCGATCGGGGCTTTCTTTGTGTGGCTTTTGATATTAAAGGGAAATTACAAGGTTGTGGAACGGGTTTTCCTCGGGGCATCGGTCATTTATGTTTCTTACATAATTTCGGGCGTTATGGCAAATCCTCCCTGGGGAGAGGTGATGAGATCCACGGTCGTGCCTTCCTTTTCCTTCGACATGCATTACATGGTCATGCTTATGGGCATTATAGGAACGACCATAGCTCCCTGGATGCAGTTTTACATTCAATCTTCCGTAGTTGAAAAGGGGCTGAAACTGAGAAGTTATAAGTACACAGTGCTTGATGTTTCCGTTGGAGGCCTTGTCACCGGGATCGTGGCGTTCTTTACCATAGCCGCCTGCGCAGCCACGCTTTTTACCCACGGGGTGAGGATCGAAACCGCCAAGGACGCCGCGCTGGCGCTCAGGCCTTTTGCCGGAAATTACTGCTCCGCCCTTTTTGCTTTCGGGCTGTTCAACGCGAGCCTTTTTGCGGCGTCAATTCTGCCGCTCGCGACGGCTTATTCCATCTGCGAGGCTATGGGCTGGGAGCTGGGCGTGAACAAACATTTCAGGGAAGCATCCGCATTTTATATCCTTTACGCCATAATAATAATCGTCGGGGCCGGGGCGACCCTGATCCCGAATTTCCCCCTGATAACCACCATGTATCTGTCCCAGGTCCTGAACGGCCTGCTCCTGCCTTTTGTGCTGATATTCATGCTTATTCTCGTGAACAACAAGAACATAATGGGGCGCTACACGAATTCCTTTGTCTATAACATTCTGGCGTGGGCGTCCGCCGCCGTAATAATCGCCCTGACCGTCTTAATGCTAGTGACAGCGGTGCTGCCGGCCATAAAATAATGTATAATTGCCGGTAAATGCACATATTTCTTTTTTTCATTCCGGGGATACTGCTGATATTTTCAAAGGCGTTCAATAAAAAACCCTTGAGCGAATTCCTGACATATGTCGTCGGCCTCTCCCTTTCTTTCTTTGTCGTCCTGCCGTGGTTCACGAAATATTTGAACATGCCGCTGATGCTATCTTCATATCTTGTCTTCATTGTCTCCGCGGCAGTCCTTGTGATCAATATAAGGAAAATGGACCTGAAGCATCTGAACGCCGACAAGCAGGAATTGATATTAATCGGGATTTTTCTGCTAGTCCTGTTTTTGAGGTGCCTGCCGATGTTCCTTCAGATCGCTCCGGCGGGAGCTGACATGAGCATGCATTCATACATAGCCAGGTTGATCTATGAAAATGACGGCATTCCAAAGTCATATGAGCCCATCCTTCCGATATCCAATTTCGGGGCTTACCCGTCAGGCTTCCCCACCTTAAGCGCGGCAATATCCCTTCTGGGCAACTTATCTGTGTACAGGAGCAGTCTCCTCATGTCCTGCCTCGTGTACGCGCTGCTTTGCTTCGGGTTGTATGTATTCCTTTTAAGGTTCTTTGACAGGAACACCGCCGCGGCGGCTTCAATAGCCGCGACCTTCCTTACGAGAAGCCCCCAGTGGATAATCCGGTGGGGCGGGAACCCGACGGTTCTCGCGCTTTTCTTTTTCATTCTCGCTTTCTCCCTTGTCATCGAAATGAAGGAGAAGTTCTCCTGGCTGAAGGCAGCATCCGCTTCGCTTGCCCTGGCAGCGGTGCTTATAACTCACTCCATCGTTTTTTATGTCGGAGGCATGATTCTCGCCGTTTATTTTCTGATGCAGATCAAGGATTACAAGAACGTTTACGGCTCTACGGCTGTTTTGTTCCTCTTTACGCTAATATTATTGATTCCGTACCTGGCCGATCTTAAATTCACGATCACAAGGTCGGCCATCGAGTATGCAAGAGCATGGCAAATTGTTGACGCCAGATCAGTTTTATATGACTTAATCGCGGGGATGCCCTTCCTGGTCCTTTCCGCCTTCGGCCTGCCCGCCATGTTCAAGAAAAACAGGCGCGAGGCGCTTGTCTTTCTGGCGATCACAGTTATTTTATTGCTTCTGCTCTTGAACTACAGGTTCTGGATCATGCCTTTCTCATATCTGCTCTATCCGGGCCGCGTGGCTTTATTCCTGATAATTCCATTGGCCGTATTCGCTTCGCCCGCATTGTCACAAATGATCGCTGCCAAAAAGAAAAACCTTATTGCCGCGTTCGCGATGGTGGGATTTTTCTTTTACTGCGCGTTTTACTTGTACAATTCGATATCGATGTGCTCGGTAACAAAGGCAGATCTGGACGCATTCAAGTGGATCGATACCACCATCAACAAGAGGGCGGTAATCGGGAACAACTACGGCGACGCGGGGCTGTGGATACCCGCGATGATCGGCAGGACCATAACAAACCCCCACAGCGAGCCGGTGCATCAGGAGGAATTGAGGGCCGGCCTGGACAAGCTGAGGGCTGATTACATATATATTGGAAGCAAAGCGGTATACGGGGTCGATTACAAAAAAGAGGACCTTTTAAGAAAGCCCTGGAGATACAGGTTGATCTATGTCAATGACGGGGCCCAGGTCTGGAAGATACTGTGAAAACTAAATTAAAAGAACCTCTTGCCGGATTTCTTCACCTGGTCGGCGCGGTGCTCTCGATCCCCGCCCTTGTCGTTCTCATTGTTTTCGGCAGCAATTCCGCCTGGAAAGTCGTTTCCTTCTCGATCTACGGCGCGAGCCTTTTCATTCTTTTCCTTTTCGGGACGCTTTATCACTGGCTTCCACAATCGGCCGGCGGAAGGTATCAGATATTCCGGAAGCTTGATCACATCGCGATATACTTCCTTATAGCCGGGACCTACACTCCTTTTTGCCTCAATACCCTGCGAGGGCCCTGGGGATGGACGATATTCGGCCTCATCTGGAGCATGGCGATATTCGGGATGGCGCTTCAGTCAATATATATTAATGTATGGCGCTGGCTGACGACTTTTATATATATACTTATGGGTTGGCTTGTTTTAATTGCCGTAAATCCGCTGATCCAAGCTTTGCCCGCAGGCGGATTGATCTGGCTCTTCATCGGGGGCGTCATATATTCGATAGGCGGCGTGATCTACGCAATAAGAAAACCGGATGTCCACCCAAAATTCGGCTATCACGAGCTTTGGCATGCTCTTGTGCTTATCGCAGCCGCCTGCCACTTCATTGCGATTTTGTTCTATGTGGCATTAAAGTGATGTGAGTTCTTTAAAGATTTATTTTAATGTATAATGCCATTATGAAGGAAGATGCTCTGCAATCGTTACTAAAATCACTTATTGACCTCCCTAAAGAAAATGAGTGGGTTGAATTTAAGGTGGATAATTCTGACCCACAAAAGACTGGGGAGATTATTGCGGGGCTTTCAAATAGTGCCAATCTTCACAACCAACCATTTGGCTTTCTAGTCTTTGGAGTTAATGATTCCTCACATGAAATAATTGGTACAACATTTAAACCTAGGAAAGAAAAGAAAGGCAACGAAGATATCCAACAATGGTGGGTAAAATTGCTTAAGCCTAGATTGGATTTTCAAATATTCGAATTTAAATCCATGGAAAAAGATATCGTAATATTTCAAATCCCTGCTGCCATAGATATCCCAACTTCATTTAAAAGGGAGAGATTTGCAAGAATTGGCAGCAATAATATGAACTTAAAAGAATTTCCGGAAATTGAAAGAAAGATCTGGGCTAATTTAAAGCGAAAAAGCTTTGAAACACAAATTGCTTTGCCTGGCATTGATGATAATAAAGTTTTAGAGCTATTGGATCATCAGCAATATTTCATTTTAAAGAGACTGCCTCACCCAGCTGATTCTGAAGGTGTATTGAAAAGATTTGAAGAAGATAAACTTATTATAAAATCACTTGGAAGATATGACATTACAAATATGGGCGCCATTCTCTTTGCAAGAGATGTTACTACTTTTGAAACAATAAAGCGAAAAGCTATTAGGTTAATTATTTATGAGGGGAAAAATAGAATTAAAACAATTAAAGAAATTGAGGGAAAGAAAGGCTATGCATCAGGGTTCCAGGGGCTTGTAGGATTTATTAATGATCAACTACCTTCAAACGAAGAAATTCATGAGGCCCTTAGAATTGAACGTAAGATTTATCCCGAAATTGCCATTCGTGAGTTAGTTGCAAATGCTTTGATCCACCAAGACTTTCATGAGAAGGGAAATGGACCAATGATCGAATTATTCCAAGACAGGATTGAAATAAATAATCCAGGTTGTCCGCTCATAAGCATTGATAGATTTATAGATCACACGCCAAAATCTCGGAATGAAGATATTGCATCTTTTATGAGACGCATAAATATCTGCGAAGAAAGAGGGAGCGGTATTGATAAGGTTATTTCTTCGGTTGAATTGTTCCAATTACCTGCGCCAAAGTTTGAGAGAACAGACAACTCGACCAGAATAATTCTCTATTCAAGTAAACCCCTTAATAAAATGGACAAAAGCGATAAAATTCGGGCTTGTTATCAACATTGTTGCCTAAAGTATGTTTCCAATGAACAGATGACAAATACTTCATTAAGAAAACGATTTGACATAAAGGACAAAAATTACTCTATTGCATCAAGAATTATCAGCGACACTATTAAAGAAAGCCTTATTAAACCATACGAATCCGGAAGAAGCCGATCTAAAAAACATGCTAAATATGTCCCTTTTTGGGCGTAATTATACAATCACTATATAATAATTGTATAATTAATACAATAATTAATTGGAGGATTTATGTGTATTTTTGTTGATTTGACAGTATTTTTCTTATGTGATGGTTATGTGATTGTTCGCAATTAATAGAAAAAGTAATATATATCATATATCTATTAATTACCCAAATTACAGCTCATAATTAATAAATTTAGAAGTTTCCCCTAATACCCTGTCCCCTATAATTGAGCCATTTGGGGCATAGCGAGATCAAGACCACGCAAATATATGCCCATATTTCGGGGCAGAATTTAAGGGATGCGGTAAAATGCTTGGAGCGATAATAGCTCTTTAGAGATAGCTTTCATAATAATCATATACAGCAATTTCCGCTTCGGTTAATTGGCTTTCTAAAAAAGTGAAATCATCTTTAAATATTTTAAAGGCCTTTGATTCCACAATATTACCGAAATCCCCATACTGACAACGTTTCTCCTCATAGGGATGATGGGCAACATCATTTCTTAAGTCATTAAAATTCTTAAGTAATTGCAAAACAGACTTTCCCCTATTATTTTTTATTTTCGATAATGAGGGGAAGAAAGATTTAAAGGCTTCTATTTTATATTTGAAGCTAATTCTATTTAAAAAACACTTTTTAAAGGATTCCATTTCATTCTTCTCAATCCTAAAACAAGCAATAAATATATTATTTAACCGATTTTCGAGTATTAAATGAAAGTCTAGAACAGGCCCACGCCTTTTCTTTAATGTTCCCTTTCGCCATATTATTTTTTGTTTTTCATACGGCCAATTATGCTTCTTAATTTTATTAGTGATAAACTCCCTTAACGTTTCTTTTATCATATAATAATTATACGCTTAGCCCGCCATAATACAAATTACCCAATAAAATATTAGAAGGGCATTAGAAAACTAAACATTAGTATATTCTTGTGAATTATCCAAATAAGCAGAATTTATTGATAGGAATGGAAAATGGAGAGGGTAGGATTCGAACCTACGAAGGCATAAGCCGTCTGATTTACAGTCAGATGCATTTGGCCACTTTGCTACCTCTCCATTACAGGATATCAGAGTATCAGTATACCAGAAGATCAGGAAAGAATTATACGATAGGGAACGGCCAAAATCAATTAAGACGATTTTTCATTTCTTTTCTCAACTTGCTTTATCCCATGACCTGATGTAAAATTCACAAGGTTCAGGGATTGAATATTAGAAAGGGCTGCAGTGTTCCAATTCTTTCCTAGAGACGAAAAATTCTTCGACATGTTCGAGCGGGCTTCGCGCAACCTCTATGAAGGCGGAAAGGCATTCAAGAACCTTCTGGAAGATTTCACCGATGTTGAACATAAAGTCAAAAACATAAAGGATATCGAACACGAAGGCGACATAATAACCCACGAAATATTCGATAAGCTTAACAGGACATTTATCACCCCGATCGACAGGGAAGATATACACCAGATCACGAGCGAAGTTGACGATATACTGGATTTTATTCTGGCCACGGCGGACCGGCTCCTTCTTTACAAGATAAAGAAGCCCACTCCCGAGACGATGAAGCTGACGGAGGTCCTCATATCGGCAATTGAGATCTTGGGAAAGGCCGTGAACAGCCTTAAAGACCGAAAACATTCCAGGCGCACCCTTGACTACTGCGTTGAAATAAACAGGCTGGAGAACGAAGGCGACATGCTTCACAAGTCCGCCATAGCCGAACTTTTCTCCGACGGCAAGGACGCCGTTGAAATAATAAAGTGGAATGACATCTACGATCACCTGGAATCAGCGATCGACAAGTGCGAGGACGTTGCCGATACAGTTGAAGGCATCGTCGTCAAGAACGCGTAAAAAATGACCATCGGTATTTTGATCCTGATAATTCTCGCCCTCTCCTTCGATTTCCTTAACGGCTTCCACGATTCCGCAAATTCAATAGCGACAGTGGTTTCAACGCGGGTGCTCTCGCCGCGCTATGCCGTCGCCTGGGCGGCGTTTTTCAATTTTATCGCTTTCCTCTTCTTCGGCCTGCATGTGGCCGGGACAATAGGCACAGGCATTATAGATATAAGCGTGATCGATAAATATGTCATTTTCGGCGCGCTTGCCGGCGCATGCGCCTGGGACCTGATAACCTGGTATCTGGGGCTGCCCACAAGCTCTTCGCACGCTTTGATCGGCGGACTGATAGGAGCCGCTCTCATGAAAGCCGGCACCGCTCCGCTTCTCTGGCCGGGCATACTCAAGACCGTTTCATTCATTTTTATATCGCCTGTTGTGGGGCTGATCTTAGGCTCGTTATTCGGAAGGATCGTTTATTCCCTGTTCCGGAGCAGCACTCCAAGCAAGGTGGATCACCTGTTCAGGAAAGGCCAGCTGATATCAGCGGCTTTATACAGCATGGGGCACGGCGGCAATGACGCGCAGAAGACAATGGGTATCATCGCAAGCCTCTTGTTCAGCGCAGGACTTCTCGGCAAGGCCTTTCATATCCCCTTTTGGGTAGTGATATCCTGCCACGCGATGATCGCTCTCGGAACGATGTTTGGCGGGTGGCGGATAGTTAAAACAATGGGGCAAAAGGTGGCAAAACTAAAGCCCGTGGACGGTTTTTGTGCGGAGTCGGGCGCAGCCATAACTCTGTTCGCTTCATCCGCATTGGGAGTTCCCGTCAGCACGACGCACACAATAACCGCGTCAATAATGGGGGTCGGTTCCATTCAGCGGCTGAGCGCCGTGCGCTGGGGGGTAGCCGGGACGATCATCTGGGCTTGGATACTTACGATCCCCTGTTCCGCTGTCATTTCTGCTTTCTCATATTTTCTGGCAGTGAGCCTGAAATAATATGTTCGTTGACTTTTGTTCCCTGAAAGAATAGAATCCGGTTTTGATTTTTCGTATTTTTTAGAAGGGGGAAAATGAAATGGAACTCATGTTCACCATGGCAAGTTTTGGCTCCGGAATCCTTGGCCTCTTGTTCGCATTCTACCTGTACCTGGTCGTGGTCCGCTCCGAAAAAGGAAACAAAAAAATGGAGGAGATATCCGACCTTGTGCGCGAAGGAGCCATGGCTTTCCTGAAAAGGGAATATTTCGCCATATCCATCTTCATGCTGTTCATGTTCGCGGTGCTTGTATATTTTATCAATATCAGTACCGCGATGGCTTATGTGTTCGGCGGCATTTGCTCCATCCTCGCAGGCCTGATCGGGATGAGCGCCGCAACCAGGGCGAACGTCAAGATGGCCCAGGCCGCCGTAAGAAAGAAGAAGGGCAAGGCTCTTATCATAGCCTTTTCCGGCGGAGCCGTAATGGGCATGTCCGTTGCAAGCCTTGGCGTGATAGGCCTCGCGGTGATCTATTTCTTATATCCTGACCCGGCAATAAAAGCTTCCGTCATCAGCGGATTCGCAATGGGCGCAAGTTCAATAGCATTGTTCGCCAGGGTCGGCGGAGGCATCTACACGAAATCAGCCGACGTCGGAGCGGACCTGGTGGGCAAGGTAGAGGCCGGGATCCCCGAAGATGATCCAAGGAATCCTGCGGTAATAGCGGATAACGTGGGCGATAACGTGGGCGACGTAGCGGGAATGGGCGCGGACCTTTTCGAATCGTATGTGGGATCGGTCGTTGCCACCATGGCGATCGGCGCCCTCATGGCCACTTCCCAGCTCAACTGGATGATACTTCCCCTGACCCTGATCGCGGCTGGAACGCTCGCGTCCATAATCGGATCCTTCTTTGTCAATATCTTTAATTCGATAAACCCTCAGATAGCCCTTAGATACGCGACTTATACAGCCGGCATACTTTACATCATCGCTTCATATTTTCTTGTCAATCTGTTCCTTCCCGGAAGCGGCGTGTTCGTGGCGATCCTTTCCGGCATATTTGCTGGAATGGCCATAGGCATCCTTTCCGAATATTTCACTTCCGGAAAAGTCGTTAAAGAACTCGCCAGGTCTTCAATGACCGGAGCCGCGACACTGATAATCCAGGGGCTGGCGCTCGGAATGAAAAGCCTTATACTGCCCGTTCTTTCCATATGCGCCGCGATATTGATAGCGCATCAGTTCGCCGGGCTGTATGGCATTGCGATATCGGCCGTTGGAATGCTCGGCACCATCGGCATTGTCATGTCAGTTGACGCTTACGGGCCGATAGCGGATAACGCAGGAGGGATCGTAACAATGTCGGGTGCGCCGAAAGCGGTCAGGAAAATAACGGACAGGTTCGACGCCCTCGGGAACACCACGGCGGCAATAGGAAAAGGCTTTGCCATCGGCTCCGCGGCCCTCACCGCCCTCGCGCTTTTCACCGCATACACTCAAACAGTCGGCCTTAAAGGAATTGACATCACCAAAGCCACGACGATTGTGGGACTTTTCATCGGCGGACTTCTCCCGTTTGTTTTTGCGTCTTTAACGATGCAGGCGGTTGGGCGCGCCGCTTTCAAGATGGTGGAGGAAGTCAGGCGCCAGTTCAGGCAGATCAAGGGCTTGATGCAGGGGAAAGCAAAACCGCAAATAGCGAAATGCGTTGATATAAGCACCGCCGCGGCGATAAGGGAAATGATAGTTCCCGGCGTTCTCGCGGTCGCAGCGCCCCTGGTGATCGGGGTGGTGCTCGGGCCGGAAGCTCTCGGAGGAATGCTTGCCGGAGCTACCGTAACCGGCGTCATGCTCGCGATAATGATGGCTAACTCCGGAGCCGCGTGGGACAATGCAAAGAAATTGGTCGAGGACGGCTTTCTGGGAGGCAAAGGCACTCCGGCTCATGCTGCGTGCGTTTGCGGCGACACCGTTGGGGATCCGTTCAAGGATACTTCGGGACCGGCGATGAACATATTGATAAAGCTGATGTCGATAGTATCCCTGGTGTTCGGCCCCGTTTTCGTTCAGTATTACCCTGTAGTGGCTAAGTTCATCTCTTTGAAGTAAAAAGTCTGATCCGCCAGGGCGGCCATATCAGGATCTCGGACTTGCCGATGATGTTCCCTTTCGGCACCGCTCCCCAGAACCTGCTGTCGTAGGAATCCGGCCTGTTGTCGCCAAGAAAGAAATAGGAATTTTCGGGTATTTTGTAAGGACCGAAATTCGAGTTGTCCCAGATTATCGGCCACTTGCTTTGGTCTATCGCCTTTCCGTTTATGAGCACCTGCCCGCCCCGCATCGCTATCTTCTCCCCGGGAAGTCCGATCAACCTCTTGATGAAGTCCCTCTGCGGCTGCGTCGTGGACCTGAAAAGAACAACGTCCCCTCTCTGCATCTTCCCGTAGTACCTGTAAACAAGTTTGTTGACGATGACGCGGTCCTTTACGAGAAGCGTCGGTATCATCGAGCCTGAAAGGACTTCCGACGTCTGGAAGGCGAACTGCCGGATGATGAGGGCGAGTATCAGGGCGACAACGATCGATTCCACCCAGTCAACGACATGGTAAAGGAATCGATTGGTCCTCTTCAGGTCATCCTTATAGCGTTTCCATCTGTTCAGCA
>CAYHAH010000132.1:0-11699 GCA_964354575.1 uncultured bacterium | reverse complement strand
TCTTCGCCGAGGTAGAGTTTTTTCGCCGTCTCGTCTTCGGATATCTTTTTGCTTGAGCCCGAGATGAGCACCTTGCCTTTGTGTATGATGTATGCGCGGTCCGTTATGGCAAGCGTCTCCCTCACGTTGTGGTCCGTTATCAGCACGCCGATGCCCTTGTCTTTCAGCATTATTATTATCTTCTGAAGGTCGAACACGGTTTTCGGGTCAACCCCGGTAAAGGGCTCGTCCAGCAAAAGGAAGGATGGATTTGTCGAGAGGGCCCTGGCTATTTCAACTCGCCTTATCTCGCCGCCGGAAAGCTCGTAGCATTTTCTTTTCTTGAGATGGGTTATTCCCAGCTCTTCCAGTATCAAATCTATGTCCTGATCTTTTCCGATGCGCGGCATCAGCTCCCTGAGCACCAGTATGTTCTCCTCGACGGTAAGTTTCCTGAAGACCGATTGTTCCTGCGGCAGGTAGCCCAGGCCGCTTTGAGCCCTGATGTGCATGGGAACATGGGTTATGTCTTTGTCTCCCATGTGGACCGTCCCCGAGTTCGGGCGCACGATGCCGATCACCATATAGAATGTCGTGGTTTTCCCGGCTCCGTTGGGGCCCAGGAGCCCGATTATCTCCCCCTGTTTTACCTCGATCGAGACTTCATCGACAACTCTCTTCCCATGGTAGGATTTTACAAGTTTATCTGTCTTTATGTACAAATCATTCTTCTCCTTCAGGAATTCGAAAATTTTATCAGCTCTTCGAGCTTTTTAAAAGCGGCTCCGCTGGCTATAGCTTCTTTTGCCCTCGCTATCCCGTCATTTATGTCACTGGCTACATGTCCTACGACAAGCGCCGCGGCGGTATTCAGCAGAACTATGTCCCTTTTTGCGCCGGATCCCCAGCCTTTCAGGATATCATTCGTTATCTTGACGTTTTCGTTGACCGTCCCTCCCAGGATCTCTTCTTTTGCGTACCGGTTCATCCTGAAATTCTTCGGCTCTATGAAATAATTCTTGATCATCCCGTTCTTCAGGTGGGACACCTTCGTCCTGTCGGATACGGATATCTCGTCCAGGCCGTCCATTCCGTGGACCACCATCACCTCTGTTGAGCCCAGGTTCTGGAGAGTGAGAACCATCAGTTCGGTCAGCTCCGGGCTGAATACGCCGAGGAGCTGGTTTTTCGCTCCCGCCGGATTCGTCAGGGGGCCGAGGATGTTGAATATTGTCCTTATCCCTATCTCTTTTCTTGAAGGAGCGGCGTATTTCATCGCGGGATGGAAGTTCTGCGCGAATATGAAGCCGATGCCGACCTCGTCTATGCATTTTGCGACGCGGTCAGGCGGCAGGTCGATCTTGACCCCCATGGCTTCAAGTATGTCCGCGCTCCCGCAGCGGCTGGATACCGAGCGGTTCCCGTGCTTTGCGACTTTTGCTCCTGCGGCGGCCGCGACTATTGCGGAGATCGTCGATATGTTGAATGTTCCCGAAACATCCCCGCCTGTCCCGCAGGTATCAACCAGGTTTTCGGCCTTGGGTTTTATCTTTACGGCGTTCTCCCTCATTTTTGAAGCGAAACCCGTTACCTCGTCAGCTGTTTCGCCTTTCATCCTGAGCGCCGTGATGAAGCAGGCTATCTGTGAAGGCGTGGCTTCCCCGCCCATTATCTCTCCCATTACTGCCGCAGCTTCGTCATTTGAGAGATCGATGCCGTCAACAACTTTTTTTATCGCGTCTTTTATCATTTAAGATCCTTTCGTGCCGCAGGAAGAGCAGACCCCGCTTGCGCAGGAAGAGCACGATCCGCTTTTTTCGCTTCCTTCATTGTCGAGCACGGCGGATTTCGAAGGCCCCCGCCTGAAGGTATTGAATTTCCTGGCAGTTTGCGAGCTTTTGCAGAACGGGCACTTAGGGCGCACTTTTTCGTTCATTCCCTTTTTGATCTCGAAGATCTTGCCGCAGTCCTTGCATTTATAATCGTAGAAAGGCATACGGGATATTATACATTATTAATAATTGGGTGGAAAGGGTTAAGGGGCAGAGAAAACTAATTGTTTGTTTTTGAATTAATAGGCGTATCCGGAAAGGTTGTTCCTTACAGGCATCGTCCATTTTACCCATTCGGATAACGCGATGGGTGTTTCTATCCAGCCTTGCTCTATCATCAAAAATGCCTTCATTGCGCCATCAAGGTCGAAAGCTAAATAGGCATGATTGCCGCCGTAAACTTCACATAGACCCGCATCCAGATTAATGACATTGAGTGAATTGGTACCTCTAATGCCGATTCCGTTTATTCGCGGCGGCGTATGCGCAACCACCTGTTCAATTTCAATGAAGTTTTCAAACCGTGCAAGATCATTGAAGTCGTTCCAGAATATTCCGCCGACTTCAGGGGCCGCGGCCTTGTCTGTAAGGCGAGATGCGCCGATCTGAAAGATGGGGTGTGAAAAATTGTTCCTGCTCACCGCTTTCATGAGCAGATCATTCAATCTTTGCGCTATTTCCTCGAGAGTTATTTCTATGCTATTTCCCCAGGATATTGCGCCCGCCTCGGCTTGTTTTTGCCTGACAATTTCATTTATGATTCGTTGTCTTATTTCCGGCATCAAGCCCGCGTGGGTGAACAGCCTTCCATGGGTTACATGGGCGGCCTTTACGCGGCCGTTCAAAACATCTTGTCTTATTTCCCCCGCCATTTCTTCAGGATCATTGAAATTAACGTATTTATGTTCGCCCTGCATGAGCATAAGTTCATGATTTCCCAACAGCCGGATCACGTCCCCGCCCTCGGCTTTAGCCTTTTTTTGTAAGCTCCCCATGAAAGCCCATGCCTCGCGGGAATAAGAGCCTCGATCGATCATGTCCCCGGTCTGTATGAATGTCGTTTCTTGGCCTATCCACCGGCAGGCGCCGTCTATCACTTTTGCCTGCTTCAGGTTTTTTATTAATCCTCCCAGTTCCCCGTGAACGTCCCCGATGGCGATCACTTTTCGGCGGCTTGTTAAAGGGCTCCTGAAGCCGGTCCTTACGCAATTGAAATTTATGCTATGTGGTCCCATTTTTGCCATCCTTCTTAATAAAATACCGCTTGTTATCGCTATGAAGCACCCGGATTCCCCTCTATATATATATCGTTAAAATGAAGGCAAAATTTCAACTAATGAGGGGAAAAACTGGAAGACACTTGATCCGTAAGGGGGTGATTTTTAGGCCTTATTCCTCGCTCTTTCGTTCTCCGTGAGGAATTTTTTCCGCAGTCTTATGCTCTTAGGCGTTATCTCCACAAGTTCATCTTCGTTGATGAACTCCAGGGCTTGTTCAAGCGACAGTATTATGGGAGGCGTCAGTCTGATGGAGATATCCGCGCTTGCCGCCCTTATGTTCGTCATTTTCTTTTCCTTTGTGGGGTTTACCGGCATGTCCTGCGACCTGGAATTTTCCCCGACTATCATGCCTTCATAGACCTGGAGGGCCGGACCGATGAAGAGCCTGCCCCTTTCCTGAATGTGAGAGAGGCCGTATGAGGCGCTCCTGCCTGTGTGGCTGGATATGAGCGAGCCGTTCTGGCGTTTTGTTATTTCACCCTTGAACCTTTCATATTTTGCAAAGGCATGGTTAAGTATCCCTTCGCCTTTCGTATCCATTATGAATTCGGCCCTGAATCCCAGGAGGCCGCGGGTCGGCACCATGTAGACCATTGTTGTTACCTTGTTCTTTGTTGTCATCTCGGTCATTTCTCCGCGCCTGCGGCCCAGCTTTTCGATCACCATTCCCGCGAATTCTTCGGGGACCTGGACCACCGCTTGCTCGACAGGTTCCATTTTCTCGTTATGAATGGTCTTGTATATGACCTTTGGCTGGGAGACCTGGATCTCGTATCCTTCCCGCCTCATCCGCTCCAGAAGTATCGAAAGGTGGAGCTCGCCGCGTCCCGAAACCTTGAATCCCTCGCCGTTCTCAAGGGGCTCAAGGCGCAGGCCGACATTGGTCTGGAGTTCTCTCTCGAGGCGTTCCTTCAGATGCCTGGTCGTCACATATTTTCCGTCCCTTCCGGCAAAGGGGGAGTTATTGACGACGAATTCCATTATAAGCGTCGGTTCGTCTATCTCGAGCAGGGTCATCGGCTTTGGGTTGTCGGGCGACGATATGGTTTCGCCTATAGTTATGTTCGCGATCCCTGCCACCGCAACTATGTCGCCGCACTGGGCTTCATCCACCTCAATCTGTTTGAGGCCCTCAAAGATAGAAAGCTTCGTGATGACCGCCTGTTCAATGGATCCGTCCCTTCTGCAAACGGATACGGGAGACCGTTTATCCAGTTTTCCTGCGCTGACCCTTCCTATGGCTATGCGTCCGACATAGTCGTCGTAATCCAGGTTCGTCACCTGCACCTGAAGGGTCTCGCCGCTCCTGTCGGGATAGGGATGAACGTGTTTGAGTATCGTTTCAAAAAGAGGGGTCAGGTCTTTTGAATCGTCATCTATATTATGTTTCGCGATGCCCTGCCTTGAGATGGCGTAGACGACGGGGAAATCGAGCTGGGCGTCATTGGCGTCAAGCTTGACAAAAAGGTCAAATACCATGTCCACCACTTTCTCGGCCCTGTGCCCCACCTTATCTATCTTGTTTATCACAACTATAGGCTTGAGCCCGAGCTTGAGGGATTTTGAAAGCACGAACTTTGTCTGGGGCATGGGTCCTTCTTTTGCGTCCACCAGAAGGAGCACGCTGTCCACCATTTTAAGGACGCGCTCGACCTCGGACCCGAAATCGGCGTGTCCGGGCGTATCGACTATGTTTATCTTGTAATCCTTATAATATATGGAGCAGTTCTTGGAGAATATGGTGATCCCGCGCTCGCGTTCCAGGTCGTTGCTGTCCATGACCAGCTCGGTGATCTCATCCCTTTCTCCGAAAGCTCCTCCCTGGCGGAGCAGGTGGTCGGTAAGGGTGGTCTTGCCGTGATCGACGTGCGCGATTATCGCGATATTGATTATTTTCCTCATGGACCGTGAATTATAGCAGATAATGGCTTTTTTTCTTATTAATATGAGGCTTAGTTATTAGTTCCCGCAGTCCTCGCATTTATGATCGATGGGAGAGGGGATGGCAGTATGATTAAATACATATTTTGGTGTATAAAAACCGCTATTAAGGGATGCTCCCAATATAAGCATAGGAATATTTGATTATATAAATCACTCAAATTTATTATTCGATATTCATATGCATTTGTCATATAATTAACAAAACGGGTTAATATAATGGCGAATATAAGAGATTATTTTAAAGTCAATATTTCCACTCATATTATTGCATTTGTCTTAGGCGTATTTGCATCATTAGCAAGTATCTATATATGCAATGTTTATATATCACTAAATCCTATTGCTATTTTCCCAAATAAATTATTTATAGATAGAATAGAAGGCTATAAAAGCCATACGGTTTTTACTGTTTACAACAAAAGTGATTTTACTTGCTATCAAATCATGCTGAATCTGCATGCAAAAGATTATGATGTTCATAGTCTTGATATTAAATGCCCAAAATCATGGCTAACCTTAGATAGCGGTTATAATGATTATCTTATTCGATTAGAAATATTAAATCCCCATGAAACTGCTATATTTAATGTTTCAGAAACGATAACTGTTACTTTAGAACAAGGCAGCGAATTCTCTTTGAAGGTTTTAGAGTATTCTAAAGAGCCTCCTTCGAGTTTGATATATAATATTGAGGAAGATACTTCCGAGGCAATCCCAGATGAGAATCCCCCAAAAAAGACACCAACATCACCAGGAATAAAACCCAATACAACCTATAATAAATATAATATACCAGTGCATGATTGATTTTATTCCTACAAAATCCATCTAAGATTTATCTAAGACTTAAAAATAATCGACTAATATTAGGAGCGGCTCAATTTTAGGGGGGGCAAGTCACCTATGGAAGAAAATAAAAAGTAAGGGTTTTATCTGAGATCTTCAATTCCCCCGGGAGTATCTTTCGCCTGCGCTTTTCGATTACGGAGCTCATCAAAAGGATCCTTTGACTTCGATTGAGCTCTTAAATTTTCAAGATCCTTAAAAGCATCATCCGATCGTTCTTCAAGAGGGAGTAATTCTGATGAAGTTGCTAATGCTTCTAATGTGTTATTGGCAGCCCTCTTGGGCGATAAATTTCCTTCCAATGTAAGATTTTCGGGGTTTTTCAATTCTTTATTATTTTGCTCAATTTCGGCCTTAACTTTTGCAAGGAATTTAGGATAGTTTGGTTTGTCCTTATATTGCGCATATTTCGTGTTTAATAAAACTTGCATTTCTTTGTTCAAATCGTTTAGATAAGCGATTTTTCCTTCGTTAGTGTTTAAATTATAGGTTTTCGATACTTTTGCGCCTGGTTTGTAAGCAGAAGAATCAGAAGAAATACTATCGATTCCCATATAATTCCCTCCTTTTTAGTATTGAAACTGTGTAAATTTTACTCTTATAAGATTTGGAATCAATGGATATTTTGTTATTTGCTAATAATTTTTCCATTCACATCTCTTGTTATTTCATGAACATTCAAATTACTCAAAGGATCAGCTTTGGGATCATAATCCTTTTGAATAGCTTTAATAAATCCTCCAAGGTCAGATTGAATCAATTCTCGATTTACTGCTCCTGCTGAATCTGCACTTATTTCTCCTGGTCGCATATCATGATATTTTTGACTAAAATATTTTTGAGCAATTTCTTTTTTTGATCCTTGCTGATATAAATCGATATGATGAAGTTCATGTCCTATATTCTTAGCTAATTGTTCTGGATCATCTGAACGAGCCAATGCGATATAACCAGTATTGGTTAATTTTGAAATCATAGTTGGGTGAGAAGCTAAACCCCCAGCATATTGCGGGTCTCCACCCGCATCTTGTACGGATTGAATATTATCATAAATATCAAAATGGATTCTTTTGGGAGCATTTGGGTATCTCTTCCTCATTTCTGGAGATAAAACTATAGTGGTATCATTTAATGATGTTGGTTTTGTTCTATGATCTCCCTGACCTGCATCGTTCCCTTTATTTGTGTTTAAATCATTCGGTTTTTTTGCCGCTATTTTTGCGCCTGCATTGGAACCAGGCAATGTCCTGGATAAACTATCTATGCCTCCCATATAATTCCCCCAATTTTTCCATTAAAATCAAACAAATTTACTCTTTTAAGATCTCGAGTTAATAGATATTTTTGTAAAAATCGATCTTATATTATATTTATCGTTACTACTTGACTAAAACTTGTGCAATAAAATATGCTGTAATATTCATAAAATGCGGGTCGTAATTCACACATTTCCCGCCTCTCGCTCCCCTAGCTCTTCTAGGGTCCTAATCATGGGGTAAGGTTAGATGACCTTTAGTCAGGTTGTCAATTACTTGACAATTAAACACAGAAAGGTTTACAATTACCTTACAATATGTTAACTAAAGCAAAAATACTTGATATTGCGCGAAAAAACGGCAAAATCTCTACTCGCGATCTGGTAAAGCAATTCAAAGTTTCCAGACAGTATGCCAGCTCCTTGATCGCGGAATTGGTGGCCAGTCATCACCTTATTAAGCTAGGCTCCACTAGAAAAGCTTTTTATGTTCTACCGGAATACGCTCAAAAGCATAGAGAGATATTTCCAATAAAATACCAGACTGCGTTTGCCAATAAAAACCTGGAAGAGCATAAAATACTGAACCAAATAGAGCACGTATTTCCTCTCATAAAAAGTCTGCCGGAAAATGTGGGGAGCATTTTTACTTATGCCTTTTCAGAGATGCTAAATAACGCAATAGAGCATTCAACTTCTGTTCGCATAGGGATCGAAGTATCAATGCAAAACAAAGTGCTCTCCTTTACAGTGAATGATTCTGGCATAGGCGTATTCAGGAATGTGATGCATAAGCGAAAGCTGCACTCAGAGCTCGAGGCCATTCAAGACCTAATGAAAGGAAAAACGACGACTATGCCAAAAGCACACTCTGGAGAGGGAATATTCTTTACTTCAAAAGCGGGAGATTTGTTTGTTCTGGATAGTTTTGGGTATCAGCTTATAGTTAACAATAAAATACCCGATATTTTCGTGAAAAAAACTAAAAAAATTAAAAGAGGGACAAGAGTAATTTTCAAGATCGATTCAATATCAAACAGCCGCTTAAACGAACTATTCAATCGATTTACAAATATTGTCAAAGGCAGCGATTATGGGTTTGATAAAACAACCATTCAGATAAAGTTATATACTATCGGAGGCGTGCATATTTCTCGCTCACAAGCCCGGAGAGTCCTTGCAGGGCTCGAAAAATTTAAGATCATTATTTTCGATTTTGATAAAGTTCCTGTGGTTGGGCAGGCCTTCGCCGACGAAATATTTCGAGTGTTCCATAATAAGCATCCGCATATTATTCTTGAGCCTGTAAACATGAATGAGGCCGCAAAATTTATGGTTGAGCGCGCCATACATGAAGCAAAGGCGGAACGATCATAGCGTATAACGGCCATTGCCCCCCATCTTTCATTTCCCGCCTCTCGCTCCTCTAGCTCTTCTAGCTCCTCTGTGCTAGAATTATTCCGCATGTATTTCCAGGACATAATCTCAAACCTGTCGCACTTCTGGGCAAAACAGGGCTGCGTTATCCAGCAGCCTTATGATATGGAAAAAGGCGCCGGGACAATGAGCCCGCCCACTTTCTTCAGGGTCCTCGGGCCCGAGCCCTGGAACGTTGCCTACGTCGATCCCGTAAGGCGGCCCACCGACGGGCGTTACGGCGAAAACCCGAATCGATTGTTCCATTATTACCAGTTCCAGGTGATAATGAAACCCTCGCCTTTGAACATCCAGGATGTTTACCTGGACAGCCTGCGCGCCTTGAAGATAGAGCCGTCGAAATTCGACGTCAGGTTCGTGGAAGACAACTGGGAATCGCCCACGCTGGGAGCCTGGGGGGTCGGCTGGGAGGTCTGGCTTGCCGGAATGGAAGTAACGCAATTCACCGATTTCCAGCAGTGCGGCGGTTTCGACGTGAATCCGGTCAGCGTCGAGCTGACCTACGGCCTCGAGAGGATCGCGGCTTTCTCCCAGAAGGTGGACAGCGTTTATGATGTCGAGTGGGCGAAAGGCATCAAGTATGGCGACATCCACAAGATGTCGGAGATCGAGCACAGCAAATATAACTTTCAAATGGCCGACACGAACATCATCAATAATCTTTTCGATCTTTACCAGAAAGAAGCGGTGAACATGATAAAGGCGAACCTCGTCCTTCCCGCCTATGACTATGTCCTTAAGTGTTCCCACGCCTTCAATATACTTGACGCGCGCGGAGCCATAAGCGTTACCGAGAGGACCGCTTACATAGGCAAGATCAGGCGGCTGGCCAGGGATTGCGCCAGGTTATATGTTGAACAACGGGAGGCAATGGGATTTCCACTGAGGAAGAAGTAGAACCTGCGGCTGAAAGCCGCGGTTCCAAAGTAAGGAACCGAGAGTTTTACTCTCAGGTTCCGGGTAAAATATGAAAAAGGTTAAAACAGATCAAAATCAAAAAATAAATGCATTGCTTGAGATAGGGCTTGAGGAAGTTCCGGCAAGGTTCATGCCGGCGATTCTCGAAGACCTGAAACAAAAATCGGAAAAAGAGCTCCAGGCGTCCAGGTTATCACCTAAGTCGATCAAAACTTACGGCACTCCCCGAAGGATAGTGCTTTACATAGAGGGAATTGCGCGCAAGCAGGATGACCTTGAAAAAGAGGTCAGGGGGCCTAATAGGCAGACGGCTTTTGCCGACGGCGGAGCCGCGACCAAGGCTGGGGAGGGGTTCGCGAAAAGCCAGGGCGTTCAGGTCTCGGACCTGAAGATAAAAAAAGTAGGGGACAAGGAATATGTTTTTGCGTCCGTCAGTGAAAAAGGCATCGAGACCGATAAAGTCCTTGCCTCGCTTTTCCCGAAGGTCATAAAGTCGCTTTATCTTCCCATATCGATGAGATGGGGCAGCGTCGATTTTAAGTTCATACGCCCGCTGCACTGGATACTCGCTGTATGCGGGAACAGGACGCTGGACATCGAAATAGCCGGCATAATGGCCTCAAATAAAACTTACGGCCACAGGTTTGCCGGCTCAAAACCCGTGATCGTCAATTCCCTAAAGGGAATAAACATCAAGGATTTCATGGGCGCTCTTTTAAAAGTCAGGGTGATGCTTGACCAGGATGAAAGAAAAGCGAAAATATCGGACATGGTCAAGGCGGCGGCGAAAGGAACGGGCGGAACGGCCCTTGTCGACAAAGACCTTCTTGAGGAGGTCAATTACCTTGTGGAATGGCCGGTGGCGCTTTCGGGCAGCTTTAAAAAAGAATATCTGGGCTTGCCGAAGGATGTTCTTTCGGCCGTAATGAAAAAGCATCAGAAATATTTCTCCGTGACGGATTCAGCCGAACGTATTCTTCCTTTCTTCATCAATATCACGAACGGGGTGAAAAGCGAGAATTTGAATAACGTAAAAGAGGGCAATGAAAGAGTTCTTTCGGCCCGCCTTAGCGACGCAAAGTTCTTCTTTGATGAGGACAGGAAAAAGTTCCTTGACGACCTCGTGCCGGGCCTCACGAAGGTGGCGTTCTACGAGAAGCTGGGTTCGGTCTATGAAAAAGTCGAAAGGATCGTCGCGCTGTCCGAATGGCTGGCGAAAGAGCTTAAGCTGACCCAGAGCCAGAAAGAGAACATAAAGCGCACCGCTCAGGTCTGCAAGGCGGACCTCCTGACGCAGATGGTGTATGAACTGCCGGAGCTTCAGGGAGTGATGGGCAGGGAATACAGCCTGCTTGAAGGAAAGCCGAAAGAGATAGCTGACGGAATATTTGAACACTACCTGCCGAGGCATTCCGAAGACATATTGCCGTCCTCGATCGAAGGAGCGGTCGTGGGGATCGCGGACAAGATGGATTCCATCGTGGGATGCTTCAGCGTGAACCTTATTCCCTCCGGTTCCGAGGACCCCTACGCGTTAAGGAGGCAGGCGCACGGACTGGTCAGCGTCCTTCTCGCCAGGAAGATCAACCTGGACCTGCCTGAGCTGATAGAAAAAGCGTATAAACTGTACGAGCCTTTATTTTTGGGGGAGATATTCACTGCGGGTAAGGTCAAATACAATGAAATTCAAAAGGTGATCCCCGACGTCCTTTCGTTCATCGCCGCCAGGGTATCCGCGGTCCTGCTTGAGGGAAAAACAAAATATGATGTTGCCGAAGCGGTCCTTTCTCACTTTAAGGACGCGCTTGATTCCTGCCAAAAAGCAAAAGTGATTTCACGGCACCTGAACGCCGAATCGCTCAAGGGAATAGTTTTTACATCTGACAGGATAACGAGGCTGGCTGTCAACGCCGTAAGGGAGAACGTGACCGAGGCCGATTTTACGCAGGAAGAAGAACGGTCGTTATACGCCCTTTATCTCGACGTTAACGCGGCTGTCGCCCAGGCCGTTGGAAGGAACGATTATGAAACGGCGCTGAAGGAACTTTTCCGCATGACGAAACCTGTGGATGACTTTTTCGTGAAAGTGATGGTGATGGACAAAAATGAGAAGGTCCGCGCCAACCGGCTGGCGCTCCTGAAAACCCTTGAGAGAATGTATCTGGAGATAGCCGATTTCCCGAAGATAGTTATGTAATCTTCGTATAG
>CAYHAH010000131.1:0-3063 GCA_964354575.1 uncultured bacterium | reverse complement strand
GATCTGCATGGCCCTTGCTGCCCTCTCGATCAGCCCCTTGTTAACGCCGAAAGGATAGATCCTCAGGATGTTCCTCTCCTTTTTTATCTCCGCCTGTTTTTCCTCCTCGGGCGTGAATTCCGGCATCTCTTTCGGGGCTTCTTTTATCTCGATCTTGCCGGCGGAAGTCCTTACCCTGATCTCAGGTTCGGGCTGGGTCCCCCTGAGAAGCTTGTCCACCGCTGACGCGACGTCTTTGTAGATCGCGAACATGTCTTTTTCCCTGATCTCGATCGCTATATCAAAGGTCGGCGGAGCTTTTCTCTCGAGAACTGCTTTCTGCGTGTGACGCCTTCTGGCCTCTTCGTCGCCGAGTATGACGGTCTGGATGCCTCCGACAAGATCAGATAAAGTCGGATTTTTCAGGATGTTTACAAGGATAATGCCGTGGGCGGTCCCTATGAGCTGGACTCCCCGCTCTGCTATTGTTCTGGCCGCGGCGGCTTCCGCCTCTGTCCCTATCTCATCCACGATGATGACTTCCGGCATGTGGTTCTCAACCGCCTCGATCATCACCGCGTGCTGTTTTTCCGGAGAGGAAACCTGCATCCTTCGGGCGCGCCCTATCCCCGGATGAGGTATGTCGCCGTCGCCTCCTATTTCATTTGAAGTGTCGACGACCACAACTCGCTTGTCAAAATCGTCGGAAAGGACTCTCGCCGCTTCTCTCAGCTTTGTTGTCTTCCCTATCCCGGGAGGCCCCATGAAAAGCATATTTTTCCCGGACTCGATGATGTCGCGGATGATGTCGATGGTGCCGAATATCGCCCGGCCTACTCGAAGCGTCAGTCCGATTATCTTGCCGTGCCTGTTCCTTATCGCGGAGATCCTGTGAAGAGTTCTCTCTATGCCGGCCCTGTTATCCGAAGTGAATTCCCCCACCTTGCCGGTAACGGAACTTATGTCCTCATTGCTGACAAGAGGTCCTTCTACATATAAAACCTTGCCGGCGGAGAACCTTACCTCGGGGGCTTTGCCCAGATCAAGCACGATCTCGATCATTTCGGGCAGGTTGGGTTTTCCTTCAATGGATGTCTTTATCCTCGAGGGCAATACTTCCAGCAGGAGGCCCAGGTCATCAAAGATCTGGCCCTTCGATGTCTTTGGCATTAATTTATTTTCCTTTAATTGCCTTCTTCAGATTTATTCCGGGCACAAAAGCGGGGGACTTTGACTGCGGGATATTGATCTGCGCTCCCGTCTGGGGATTCCTTCCCACCCTTGAAGCTCTTGTCCTTACCAAAAAATTCCCGAAGCCCACGAGTCTCACTTTCTCCCCTTTAACCATCGCTTCCGTCATAACATTGAGCGACGCTTCGATTATCTTCTCGGCCATTACCTTCTTGACCTTGCTATCGGCCAGCCTGGCCGCCACCCTCTCCGCTAACTGTTTCTGGTTCATTGGGCTCCACCTCCTCTTCTCTTGTCCTTATCCTTACCCTTCATTACATTTTTTAAGCAACTGGTTCCAGTTCTTGTCCACGTCAGCCTGGATCGCCTCAAGCAGCTTTTCGTTGCCGGGCTTGAAAAGATGCCTGAACCTGCCCTGAAGCTTGAGCCATTCCGCTACCGGCTTTTTTTCTTTCGGCTTATAAGTTAGTTTATAAACTCCGTTCTCGACTTCGTAAAGAGGCCAGAAACAGGTGTCTATTGCAAGCTGGCCGAGGAGTACTGTGTCTTTCATCGGGTACTGCCATCCCAGCTGGCAGGGCTGGAGCACGTTCATGAACTTGGGTCCCTTTATTGTCATCGCTTTCTCCACTTTTCTTGAGAGGTCCATCCAGTTCCCCACGGATGCCTGGGCAATATAAGGTATGTTATGGGCCACCATGCATTCCGTCAGGTTTTTTCTGAATTGCTCCTTACCCTGTTTCACCTTCCCCGCCGGAGCGGTCGTGGTATTCGCGCCGTATGGTGTGGCGCCGGATCTCTGGACTCCGGTGTTCATGTAAGCTTCGTTGTCGTAGCATATATAGAGCATGTCATGCCCTCTCTCCATTGCTCCGGAGAGGGACTGGAATCCGATATCGTAGGTGCCGCCGTCCCCGCCGAAAGCGACGATCTTGATCTCTTCGGTTATCTTTCCCGTTTTTTTCAGGAACCGGTAGGCCGCTTCCACACCGGACATCGTGGCTCCGGCGTTTTCGAACGCATTGTGAAGGAAAGGCACATTCCAGGCCGAATAGGGATAGATCGTGGTGGTGACTTCAAGGCATCCCGTCGCGCATCCGACAACCACCTTATCCTTTATGGAGTGCATCACCTGCCTGACGATTATCGGGATGCCGCAGCCCGCGCACGCGCGGTGGCCGCCGGTCAGCCTCTCGTCATGTTTTGCCATCTCTTTCAGGTTCGCCATTATAGTCCCCTCACTCCCAGGTAATTGAACAGGTTCTTGATATTACCCGTATTTACAATATTGACGAGCTCGCCAAAGATCCCTTCTATTTCCTTCTTTGAAATGTCGCGGCCTCCGAGACCGTAAATATAATTTATGAGCTTCGGCTTGACCGCAGAATCAAAAAGCGCGGACCTGATCTCCGTGAACACGGGGCCGCCGGCCGAACTGAACGAATCGCTCCTGTCCATTACGGCAACGGCTTTTATCCTGCCCAGAGCTTTGGCGATCTCCTCATACGGGAAAGGCCTGAAGACCCTCAGCTTCAGAAGCCCTGCCTTGATGTTCTTCTGCCTCAGGTCGTCAACGACGGCCTTTGCAGTGCCCGCGGTAGAGCCCAGCGCCACGATCGCCACGTCCGCATCATCCAGCATAAATTCATCGAAAAGCTTGTACTCCCTGCCGAACCTCTTGCCGAAATCCCGTCCTACCTCGATGATGACATCCTTGCTCGCTTTCATGGCGTCCGCCACGGCGTATTTGTGTTCGAAATAATAATCCTGGAGGTCGAGCGAGCCGACTGTTATCGGCTTGTCCACATCTAGGACGGAATATTCCGGCTTGTATTCGCCTATATATTCCTTTGCGACCGCGTCATCCAGCATCTCGATCTTTTCCATGCAGTG
>CAYHAH010000130.1:0-5693 GCA_964354575.1 uncultured bacterium | reverse complement strand
AGGGGAAAAGTATCAGAATATCAGGATATCAGAAGATCAGAGGGAAAAGGCAAGTGGGAGGGAAAATTTGATGAGTAAAGCGCGATTCACAACTAGAAACTTTTTAATTGTAACCATCACATTTGCCGTTCTGCTTTTAAGCTGCAGCTTTGCATTCGCTCTTACGGCGGACCCGATGGATATCTCGGTGGGCGCAAGATCAATGGGAATGGGCAAGGCCTATGTCGCTGTCGCGGAGGACGCGGAAACAGTATTCGTTAACCCGGCAGGGCTTGGCACCGTAACCTCGCTGAAACTCGGCAGCATGTACACGAGCCTTCTTGACGACGTGAATTACACGGTAATATCCGGCGCATACCCGATGGACAACAATTCGGGCACGATCGGAGCGGGCATCATAAACCAGACCACAACGAGCATACCTCTTTACAATATATACGGAACGCCCGAAGGCACCGGCGCATACGGAAGCAACATTCTTTTTGTCTCGCACGGGTTCAGCCTGAGCAAGACGCTGCTCCCGAGCATAAGCGACCTCTACGGCGGATATACCCTGAAATACTTCTCGAAGAGCGCGTCAGGGTATGATGCCGCGGACATGACGGGCAGCGGTTTTGCCGCGGATATGGGTTTGTTATACAAGCCAAAAGGCTACATGTCATACGGATTGAGCCTGCAGAACATACTCGCGGGTTCGATGAACTACGCCAGCGGAGTGGAAGACTCGATAGATTCCGCAATGAAAGTGGGTGCGAAAGCGTCCATCCTCGGAGACTCGATGGACGGAGGGTCCCTTTATCAGAACGAATCAAAGGTGGATGTCGCGCTTGATTATGACATAGGCATAAGGGGACAGGTCCCGGCAACGGCTCATATCGGAGTGGAATATCAGCCGCAGATCGGGGTCAACTACATAGACAGGATATTAACTCTCAGGGCCGGAGTCAACCAGGTCCCGACCCCGACCGGGAACATAAGCAATATCACGCTGGGCGTGGGCATCAATTACCAGGGAGTGGAATTCAACTATGCTTACAGCCCGCAGTACGGCGATATCCCCCAGACTTCAACGCAGTTCTTCTCCATATCATATGTAGGCGTGCCGGCAGCTGTGAAGCCGATAGAGGAAATGAAGCCTTTGATCTCGCAGGCGGGGCCGATGATCTCGCAGTTAACGCCCGGCGACAAGATCGTGACGAGAGGCTCGACAGTCCTCGTGCAGGGAAAGCTGTCGGATCCGAAAAGTATCGCGAAAGTTGAGATAAATAACGGGGCAGTGAATGTTTCAGACACGGGCTCGTTCCAGAGGAGCATTCCGGTCTCAACGATCGGGAAGCATCTTGTTGTGGTCAAGGCGACGGATGTCAACGGCAAGACCGAGGATCATCAGGTAAGAGTGATACGCCTCATGAAATTCGCGGATGTCCCGGAAAATTACTGGGCGGTGAACTCGATAGAGCAGATGGCCACGACCGGCCTGATCGAAGGGTATCCGGACGGGACCTTCCAGCCGCAGAGGCCGCTGTCCCGCGCGGAGCTTTCCACCCTTCTTGTGAAGAGCAAGGACATACAGCTGACCTCCCTCAGGGGAAAGACATTCAAGGATGTATCGATAGCGCATTGGGCGGCAAAATACGTTAAAGGCGCTTATGATACGGGGCTTGTCACGGGATATCCGGACAAGACATTCAAGCCGAACAACAAGATAACCAGGGCGGAAGGCGTGGCGGTCCTTACAAGATTCGGCGAACTGCCCGTTCAGGCAGCGCTTGTCGCAGGGCCGTATCCGGACGTGAGCGCAAGGTTCTGGGCATCGCCTTTCATAGCTTCCGCAAGGGCTTCGGGACTGCTTGAATATATCGGCGACAATAACTTCGAGCCCAGGAGAGAGCTCACGAGGGCGGAAGCCATTGAAATACTCGCAAAGACGAATTACGGCAAGCTGAGAGCGGACAACCTGTTCGACTGGACGGTGGGCTTCAAGGCTGAGCCAGCGTCTCCGGCCTTGGCATCATATACTACTCCGGTTGCCGGGCGGGTGGTCAGCGCGGTCGGAAAGCCCTTGCCGGGAAAAGGCGAGGCGGTTCCGCAGATAGAGGAGTTTTCCGACGTGCGTGATGAGTTCTGGGCGAGCAATTCCATCAAATATCTTGCTACTGCCGGCGTCGTAAGCGGGTATCCCGACGGGACATTCAAGCCGAACAGGGTCGTGACCAGGGGCGAACTCGCCACCATGCTTGTCCAGGCGAAGAAGATCCCCGTGACGACCGCTTCCGTGACCGGATATTCGGATGTTTCAAAGAATAACACGGCGGCGCCGTACATACAGGCCGCGGTTGATTCCGGTTATTTGACGGGAAGACAAGGCGACAAGTTCGAACCGAACAAGGCAGCGACAAGGGCCGAAGCGGTCGCCGCAATAGTCAAGTTCGACAGGACCGCTCTTCCTTCAGGCCTTCGCGCCGGTCCGTTCCCGGACATGACGGCGAAGGAATGGTCATCCAAGTATGTTTTCGCCGCAAAAGATGCGGGAATGCTGGGTTACCTGGAAGGGCAGAACTTTGAGGCCAAAAGGAACATAACCAGGGCTGAAGTGGCGGAGCTGCTTGCAAAAACAAGGTTCGGCATGGCAAAGATCGAAGAGCTGAAGGCTGCCAGCATAAACGAGTAAATTCCTCTTTTAGCGTACCCCCTCGTGTGATAAAATCACGCAATGGCATTCAATCTCAATCAAAACCTGATCGGCGAGATCGCGCGCCTTGAGGGCGTTACCAGAGAAAAAATATCAAAAGGGCTCAGATCCGGAGAGATAGTCATTCCTTACAATAAGATCCATTCCCCCCTTCATCCCTTCGCGATAGGAACGGGGCTTCGCACCAAGGTCAATGCGAACATAGGAACATCAAAAGAATTCAACGACATCAACCTTGAGCTTGAAAAGGTGGATGCGTGCATAAAGAACAAGGCGGACGCCATAATGGACCTGTCGGTTGGCGGGGACCTGGACGAGATAAGACAGGCCATAATCAACGCTTCCACCCTTCCCGTCGGCACCGTGCCCATTTACCAGGCGGCGGTGGAGGCGGGATCCATAGAGAAAATGACAGCGGACATAATGTTCAGCGCCATCGAAAAACACGCCCGGTCGGGAGTCGATTTCATTACGGTCCACTGCGGGATAACAAGCTCGCTCCTCAAAAGGACTAAGAACAAGAAGCGGATAATGGATATCGTCAGCAGGGGAGGCGCTTTCCTTTTCAGGTGGATGACCGTAAGAGAAAAAGAGAATCCTTTGTACGAACAGTATGACAGATTGCTTGATATCGCAAAAAAATACGGCGTTACGCTGAGCCTTGGCGACGGGATGAGGCCCGGGTGCATTGCCGATGCAGGGGACATGCTGCAAATAGGGGAATTGAGGGAATTAGGAAAATTGGGGAAGAGGGCGCGCAAGGCAGGGGTGCAGGTGATAATCGAAGGACCCGGCCATGTCCCCCTTGATGAGATAGAGGAACAGATAAAACTGGAAAAAAAGATATGCAATAAGGCGCCTTTCTACGTTCTCGGGCCGCTTCCCACGGACATCGCCCCGGGATGGGATCATTTAACTTCAGCCATTGGAGGCTCGATCGCGGCTGCCGCTGGAGCTGATTTCCTGTGTTATGTGACCCCGTCCGAACACCTCGGGCTTCCGAACCTGTCCGATGTCAAGGAAGGGATAATCGCGGCCAGGATCGCGGCGCACATTGGCGACATCGTGAAAGGCGTCAAGGGAGCGAGAGAGTGGGACATGGAGATGTCAAAGGCCAGAAAAGCCCTGAACTGGGAGAAGCAAATAGACCTTTCGGTGGACCCTGTTACGGCGGCGGAGGTAAGGGACCTGAGGTCGGCGAGGGAGAGCAAGGATACCTGCACCATGTGCGGCGAATTCTGCGCGATGAAAGTGGTTTCCGAGTCCAAAAAACGGAAGAAATGAAACTATCCAAAGCAGGGCAATTCGGCCTGATCGACATCATAAAAAGAAAAAATCCCGTGAGAGACAAAGGTGTCGTTGCCGCTATCGGCGATGATACGGCTATCATCAAAAACGGGTCGAACAGATATATCCTCATGACGACGGATACCCTGGTTGAAGGGGTCCATTTCGACCTGAAATACTCCAAATTTTTTGAACTCGGATGGAAACTTCTCGCTGTGAACCTTTCAGATATCGCCGCGATGGGAGGGACGCCAAAATATGCTCTCGTGACCCTGGGATTAAAGAAGGACTTAAGCGTCAAGAACATCACTGACTTTTACTCGGGTATCAGAGCTCTTGCAAGAACATATAATATTTCAATAGTCGGCGGAGATATCGTCGCATCTCCGAAAAGTTTATTTTTCACCATGGGCCTTTACGGCGTCGCGGAAAAAGCTATTAAAAGAAACGGGGCAAGGCCGGGCGACGTTTTCATGTCGATCGGCCGCCTTGGCGGGTCCGCAGCAGGCCTGGCGAAATTAAAAAAACAGGGCAGGAAAGCGGATGCAAAAGCCCATCTCATGCCGACTCCCATGATAAGGGAAGGGCGCCTCGCTTCAAGATACGCGACTTCAATGATAGACAACAGCGACGGGCTTGCGAGATGCCTGATCGAAATATGCGGGGCAAGCAATGTGGGAGCAAGGATCTATTTGAGCAGGATACCGCTTGCCAAAGGGGCGGATCTTGATGATGCTTTAAACGGCGGAGAGGATTATAATTTGATCCTGACCGTCCCCAAAATCAAGGCCGGGTCCATAAAAAACGGCGTGGTCATCGGAGAGACAACAAGATCGAAGAAGATCGTTTTGATCAATAAAGCGGGCAGAGAAACGATCATGAAAAATAAGGGGTTCCAACACTTTTGATAAACAAAAAGAGATTGGTTGATCGCTTCATCAAATACGTAAAGGTGGACAGCCTTTCAAAAAAAGAGGCCAAATTCTCGAAACTTATCAGGAAAGAACTGAAGGGGATGGGAATAAGGTCTTTTGAGGACAAGGCGGGCAAACATATCGGCGGGGACTGCGGCAATGTTTATGCTTTTATTAAAGGCAAGGCAAAAGGCATCCCGAGAATGCTTTTCAACGCTCACATCGACACCGTAATGCCCGGAGAGAACATCAAGCCGCGGATAAGGAAGGGAAAAATATTCAGCGACGGGACCACTATACTGGGCGCGGACAATAAAGCAGGAGTCGCTGTTATCATGGAAGTCTTGAAGACCATAAAAGACAGGAAAATATCTCACGGCGATATCGATGTCCTGTTCACCGTAGCGGAAGAAATAAGCCTGATGGGTTCAAAACACGTGAACAGGAAATTCCTGAGAGCCAAATTCGGCTATGTCCTTGACGGGGGAGACGTTGACCGGGTCATCAATAAAGCCCCTTCGCAGGATTCGATAGAAATAAAGATAACGGGCCGCGCGGCGCATGCGGGCGTCCACCCGGAGAAGGGGATTAACGCCATTAAGGTGGCGTCTTCCGCGATATCAAAAATGAGGATCGGAAGGATCGACAGTGAAACCACGGCTAATATCGGGATAATAAGCGGCGGCGTTGCCACAAATATCGTTCCGGAAACCGTTATCATCAAAGGAGAAGCAAGAAGCCATGACATAAGGAAATTAAGGCGCCAGACGGCTCATATGGGCAAAATATTACGCAAGGAG
>CAYHAH010000129.1:0-2468 GCA_964354575.1 uncultured bacterium | reverse complement strand
TCATCAATTCCATGAATGCCATGTCAGCGTCATTATTCAGGTTTATGAATATGAAATTCGCCTCGGTTTTTACATATGGCACCCCGAGCTTATCCAGTTCCTTGTAGAGATACGCCTTTCCCTCGGCGTTGTTCTTGATGCTTTTCTCAATATGGCCGGCATCGGACAAGGCGGCTGACGCGGCGATCTGCGCGAGCCTGTTCACGGAAAAAGGCAATCTCACCAGATTCAGGTATTTTATTATTTCGGGCCGGGCGATCGCATATCCCACCCTTAACCCCGCGAGTCCGTATATTTTTGAAAAGGTCCTCAGCACGATGACGTTCTTTTTATCCTTCACATACTCCAGGGAATCCGGGTAATCGGGGGAGTCAACGTATTCCCCGTATGCCTCGTCGATGACGACGATCGTATTTTGAGAGGCCTTTGATACAAGAGCATCCATTTCTTTCCGGGTGTTCATGGTCCCTGTCGGGTTGTTCGGGTTGCAGACGAAGATCAACTTGGTTTTTGGGCTGGCGATCTTGGCCATGGCGGGGAGGTCATATGCATAATTATTCAGGTTTATCCTCATAATGGACGCCTCCATGAGGCGGGATACCATCTCGTAAGTTGAGAAGGTGTTAAGGGATATTATGACCTCGTCGCCCGCGGAGATGTACGCAAGGGCGATCAAAAGCATCAGCTCATCGGAACCGTTCCCGATCGCGATGTTTTCGGGCGGCATGTCAAGTTTTTCCGCCAGAAGCCGGTTCAGTTCGAAGCAGTTCTGGTCGGGATATAAATAAATGTCCTTTGAATACTTGTTCACCGCTTCCAGGGCTTTAGGGGAGGGCCCGAGGGGGTTCTCGTTCGAAGCAAGCTTGATAACGCCGGTTATCCTCAGCTCCCTTTCAACCTCTTCGATGGGCTTTCCGGGAGTATAGGGCTTGATGTTTCCGATATTCGGCCTTATTGGTTCTTTTGACATGGCAGTCACCGGAAAAGATTATATCACATTTACTCCGGCTCCGGCCTGGCTATCTTTACATTCCCCCTGTCGCCGGTGAACTTGTAGTGACTTCTTACGACATTTTCTCTTGAAAGCCCCCCTTCTTCCTGCGTCACTTTTACATAGGCGGAAAAGGACTTGCCCGAAAGCAGCGCTTCCGATATCTTTGCCTTTGCATCGTCCGACATGAGGTCGTAAGGCCTGAACTTTTCCTTCTCAAAAAATATCAACGGCCTGGAAAAAGATATTTTTTTGGAAATAGGGGTCCCGTAGAGCCTGAACGTCAGCTTTTTATCGGTTGCGGTCCCCCTGATAAACACCGGATGGTTCGTGTTGTTCCTTATTTTCAAATCCCTTGTTCCGGTGTATATGGATGCGTCGCGGCCGAGCGGGTAAATGGTAAAATATATGCCGTGGTTGTGGCGCTCGACAATGTCCATGCCGGCCAGCAGGGCCGCGTTGTATAAAGTGGTCGCTATCTGGCACGAACCGCCGCCGTATTGAGGTTCAAGCTCGCCGTTATAGATAACAAAAGCTTCCTTGAACCCCCTTTTCAGGGTGAACTCTCCCATACTATCCAGAAGCGAAAAAGTTTCCCCGGAAATAATTATATAATTGTTCAATCTTCCTGACGCGACCTTGATGTTGTGCACGCGGTTGTTCGAGTCATGAGAGCCGTAATACGTCGTATATTCGGAAAGAAGATATTTCGGAGGATATT
This sequence comes from uncultured bacterium, assembly GCA_964354575.1. Classification (GTDB taxonomy): domain Bacteria; phylum Margulisbacteria; class WOR-1; order CAVSGV01; family CAVSGV01; genus CAYHAH01. The sequence continues at coordinate 756 of CAYHAH010000129.1, read as the reverse complement.
TTACCAAAGTTTTTGCGTATACTCTTGGATAAAGAACGGTCACTTCTACAGTCGCCAGCCTCTCGTCTTTATCAAGGGCCTTTTCCATGTTGGCAATGGACCTTTTAATGTCCAGCTGCCTGCCTATCTTTTCTTTTGTTATTTTGCAGCTTCCGTCCTCATACAGGGTAAATTTTGCTTCCTTTGAAGGCGAATCTATGCCGTTTGCCAGGCCTTCGAGGACGGCCTTGAAAGTGTCCCTGTCAATTTCAAGGGAAAGCGGCACTGTTCGCTTTTCGTAGCTTCCGAGCATCCTCTTGATAAGGTCAACTATGTAATTGCTCCTGTAAGAGAATGCAGAAAGGCTTTTTATGGTCCTGCCGGGAGAGATGTACATGCCCGCTGCGGAAGGTTTATAGACAAGGAGCTGGTCCTTAAAATTAAGGAAGATCGGGCTTGCGGTAGCCCTGTCAACGTCGGCGGATTTCAGTTTGTCGAAAACTTCGAAATTTGAAAGGCCGGAAACGTCTATTTTCTCTATGTAGCAATTAGGGGGAAACCTCCCGGTCCAGAACAGGAAATCCCACATGACCAGGCAGATAAGGATGAAAAGAAGCCCCAGAGACAGATATTTAGTTATTCCATGCAAGAGCGTAAACTACTCTAGGACTTTTACTACAGCTCCGGCTCCTACAGTGTGTCCGCCTTCCCTTATGGCAAGCCTCATTCCTTCTTCAATTGCCACTTCTTCCACAAGGGTCACTTCCATCTTTATGT
>CAYHAH010000128.1:0-6200 GCA_964354575.1 uncultured bacterium | reverse complement strand
CAGGTTTTTTCTTCAAAATCTCTGTTGAAACACCGATCTTCCCGATATCATGCAGGAGCCCTCCGCGTCCGGATTTCTCCGTTTCGTCTTCCGACATGCCCAGTGTACGGCAAATGGCTTTGTTTATTGAACTGACTCCTTCAGAATGATAACCTGATTCAGGATGATGTCTTTTAAGCACATCGAAAAGAGAAAGGATGATCAAGTTGTAATCTTGGGGAGAATCTGCGCCTGTTGCGAACTGAATGAATTTAGCTACGATTGGATCTCGTATTATCATTGACCAGGTTTCTTCGGGGGCCCAGTCTTTCGTCAAGTTTAAAATCCTCTGTGCAGATTGACTGACGGGAATGCTCCAAATCCTGTCAAAGTAGAACGGCGTTTTGACATCAACCGCTGTTTGTCCCGCTGCCAGCAGAGCTTTTATTACTGCCGGCGATCCAAGTATGTTGACCGACAGGTTCACTCTATTAAGGTGCGCCTTCCAATCCTTCATTGAGCCACGCATTTCCTTAACTATGATTCTTGAGTCGCGTGGCTTATTTATTTGATTTGTCGGGTCGCCATGAAATAGAACAATATTATTGACAATAAGATTCCGCAAAGCCGCTTTGCGAATGGATGTGCCCATAGTTAGCTCCTTTCCCTTTATATCTCGACATAAATCCCGGAAAATTTCAGTTTTTTTCAAGTTATTTGAATTAGCAGCTGTTTCCTGCTATAATTTTTCGCCTTATGATAAGAAAAGCGAAGATCAGCGACGTGAAATCCATACACTCCCTGGTGAACCACTACGCCGAGCAGGACATGATGCTCCCTAGGTCGCTCAATAACCTGTATGACAACATACGCGACTTTTATGTCCTTGAACTGGACGGGAAGATCAAAGGGTGCGTCGCCCTGAACATAGTCTGGGACGACCTCGCGGAAGTAAAAGCGCTTGCCGTGGACGAGTCCGTGCGCGGGAAAGGGTGGGGGAAGAAACTTGTCGAGGAATGCATGAAGGAAGCAAAGGAACTCGGGATCAAGAAGGTTTTTGCCCTGACCTTGATAAAGGAATTTTTCCACAAGCTCGGCTTCAAGTCCGTCCAGAAAAGGCGCCTGCCCCAGAAGATATGGGGCGAATGCATACACTGCATAAAATTCCCCGACGAGTGCAACGAAGCCGCCGTGATGTACGAATTCAACGGAGAACTTTCCCATGGTGCGTCAGCGAAGTAAAAAAGTCCCGAAGATGAGGATGTGGGGGCTGCCCTCCACAAGAAAAGTCGCGACCCAGGTGATCCCGTCAAAAAAGAACAAGCTCAAGAAAAGAACTTCTGCCAAGGAGATATTAAGGCGGGAGCTTCAATCCCTGGAACCGGACGATTAGCCGAAGAACACTTTGGCTATTTCAAAAATGTCCTTATCGACGGTTTTCAGCTCCTTGACGGCGTCTTCCAGCGGAACGCTCACTATTTTGTTCCCGGCAAGGCTTACCATTCTTCCCCATTTCTTTGAGGCAACAAGGTCAATCGCTGCTATCCCGAATCTCGTGCCGAGCACCCTGTCAAAAGCGGTGGGAGAGCCGCCTCTCTGAACATGGCCCAGGACAGTCGCCCTTGTTTCATAGCCCGTCCGTTTTTCTATTTCTTTTGCCAGCGCATCTCCTATGCCGCCGAGCTTGACGTGCCCGAAGGAATCCAGCTCCTTGCCTTGCGTGATGAATGTGGAGGCGTCTTTCGGAAGGGCGCCTTCGGCCGCGACGACGATGCTGAAATTTTTCCCTCTCGCGTGGCGCTTCTTTAGCATGCCGCAGACCTCTTCTATATCAAAAGGCTCTTCCGGTATCAATATTACGTCGGCGCCGCCGGCAATACCGCCGTAGGTCGCTATCCATCCCGCGTGGCGTCCCATTACTTCCACTACCATTACCCTGTCGTGGGATTCAGCGGTCGTGTGGAGCCTGTCAACGGCTTCCATCACTATGTTGACGGCTGTATCGAATCCGAAAGTGAAATCGGTCGCGGAAAGGTCGTTGTCGATGGTTTTAGGCACGCCTACAAGAGGGAGACCCATTTTTACAAGTTTATTCGCGACACCCAGAGTATCTTCTCCTCCAATGGCTATCAAAGCGTCCATTTTTAATACTTTGAACGCGTTCGCGCACTTATCGAAACCGCCTTCGATCTTTGCGGGGTTCGTCCTTGATGTCCTCAGTATCGTCCCGCCCCTTTGCAATATCCCCGATACGGAAATAAGGTCTATCGGGTCCGCGTCCGGCTCCACCATCCCCGCCCATCCTTTTATGATGCCTATCATTTCATATTTGTATTTTTCTATTCCTTTTCTTACCGCAGCCCTTATGACAGCGTTAAGACCGGGGCAGTCGCCGCCTCCCGTAAGTAATCCGACTCTCATTTCTTATCCTCCTTTTCCTGCCGAACCCAAGACATTAATGTTCTTGTGCTTGTAAAGTTCCTTAAGGGCGTCCCTTGCGGGTCCGAGATATTTTCTCGGATCGAACTCCTCCGGTTTTTCGACAAAGACCTTCCTTATCGCCGCTGTCATCGCCAGCCGGCCGTCGGAATCTATGTTTATCTTGCACACGGCCGACTTTGCGGCTTCCCTCAACTGCGATTCCGGAATGCCGATGGCGTCCTTCAGCTTCCCGCCCATTGAATTGATCATCTTTACAATGTCCTGAGGGACGGAAGACGACCCGTGGAGCACGATGGGGAACCCTGGCAATTTCTTCTCGATCTCGTGGAGGATATCAAGCCTGATCTCCGGGTTTGTGCCCGGCTTGAATTTGTAGGCCCCGTGAGAGGTGCCTATCGATATCGCGAGAGAATCAACGCCTGTTTTCTTGACAAAGTCCTGCACTTCCGCGGGCTGGGTATATGTATGCTTTTCAGCCTTGACTTCATCTTCGATCCCGGCAAGGACCCCAAGCTCTCCTTCCACGGAGACATCATACTTGTGCGCGTATTCGACGACTTTTTTCGTGAGAGCGGCATTCTCGTCATAAGGCAGGTGAGATCCGTCTATCATTACCGATGAAAAGCCGTATTCGATGCAGGAGGCGCAGAGCTCAAAAGTGTCGCCGTGGTCAAGGTGCAGGCAGATGGGGATGTTCGATTTCAGGTCCTTCCTTGTCATTTCCACCGCGCCCTGGGCCATGTATCGCAGCAGCGTGGCATTGGCATATTTTCTCGCGCCGGAAGAGACCTGGATTATCACGGGAGAATTAGTTTCAGCGCAGGCCATCATTATCGCCTGGAGCTGTTCCATGTTGTTAAAGTTGTAAGCCGGGATCGCGTAACCTCCGTCAACGGCTTTCCTGAACATCTCTTTTGTGTTGACTAAACCCAGATCAGTATATTTTGTCATGCTCTCATCCCTTCTAATATTTGATTAATTTGGCGAACGATTCGGCGTCCATGCTTGCTCCGCCGACAAGACCGCCGTCAATATTTTTCTGCGCCATGAGCACCGCAATGTTATCCGCTTTCACGCTTCCGCCGTAAAGTATCCTCACAGTGTCCGCGATGTCCTGGCCGAAAATGCCGGCGAAAGTTTTCCTGATGTAAATATGGACCTCTTCAGCCTGCGCAGGCGTTGCGACTTTTCCGGTGCCTATGGCCCAGACAGGTTCATATGCAATCACTATCAATTTCGCCTGTTCCTTTGAAAGGCCTCCGAGCCCTTCCCTGACCTGTTTTTCGTTGACGGCGAAGGTCTTTCCCGATTCCCTCTCCGCGAGAGTCTCGCCAATGCATACTATCGGGGTGAGGCCGGCTTTAAGCGCCGCCTGGATCTTTTTCCCGACCGTCTCGTTGGTTTCGTGGAAAAACTGCCGCCTCTCGGAGTGGCCTATTATCACGTACGCGCATCCGGCGTCCTTTACCTGGGAGGGGGATATCTCGCCGGTGAACGCTCCCTTTTCCTCCCAGAAAAGGTCCTGGGCGCCGACTTTAATGTTGGAATTCACGAGGACATCGCTGACGAATTTCAGGGAAGTAAAAACGGGGCATATGACGATCTCCCTGTCCGATATTCCGGCGACCCTGGCTTTGAGATCGATGGCAGATGAAACCGATTCCAGGATGCTCTTGTGCATCTTCCAGTTGCCGGCGATTATGGGTTTTCTCAATTCACATTCTCATTTCTAAGGCGGGAGGACGTAATGGGTGTTTCGCCCCGCTCCCTGAGCTTCAACAAGTTTTTTTTCGGCAAGAAGGGTCATTTCGATATGCGCGGTCTTGTGAGAGACATTGAAAGCTTCCCGGTATTCCCTGTTCGTTATGGCCCCGTGTTCGGTTATGAACTGGAGCGCCCGTTTTTGCCGCTTGTTCAGGTCTTCTCCCGCCCACGGGCTCTTTATCTCTTCTTCTTCCCGTTCCCTTGCCGGCCGCGATATGTTGCCGTCCCTCAAGTAGCATATCTCGTCGGTCTTGTAGGGCTTCTCATCGCCCTCGCTGATAGTTATGTCGATTATTCTCTTCTCGCTTCTTTCCATCAGTTCCACGCGGGGGGTGATGGGGGGGACGCATTTTTCGCTTCCGATCTTCATCAGCTTGTCCACGGTGTTCTCGTCAAGGTCAACTCCCATGAGGTGCTTGTTCTTGTCGTCGATCCCGAGGATGAAGTGGCCGCCGTCGGAGTTCGCAAAAGCGACATATTCTCTTGCGATGTCGTCCGGAGATGGGATCGTTTTGTCGAATTCAACCTGCTGCCCTTCGCCCTGCTCGAGCAGCTGCATTATTTCGTCCCAAGTCATGTTTGAAATATATCATAGTGGTGGCAAAATTTCAAGCAAGCGGCTATAATTTCGGCATGTCAGACCTTTTCGGCCAATTCATCGACCTGATATTTCCGCCGCGCTGTAATATATGTAAGAATAATAGCCGGAAGATGATCTGTGACGGCTGCATGGGCAAGGTTAAATTCATCAAGTCCCCCATGTGCAGGATATGCGGAAAACCCGAAGACAGGTTCTTTGCCGGAGATCTGTGCGGGGACTGCGGTAGGGGAGATGTCCCTTTTACCATGGCCAGGTCGGTCGTCCTTTACGAAGGCGTGATCAAAGAAGCCATCCACAAGTTCAAATTTGAGGGGAAAAAGGCGCTTGCCCCGTCCCTCGGACGATTTCTCGTCTCATATTTGCGGGACGGAGAGATCCCTCTCGAAGATATTGACATCATTGTGCCTCTGCCCCTATCGATGCAAAGGGAGCGTCAAAGAGGTCATAACCAGTCAAAACTGCTGGCTGAAGAAATTTCCGGCTGCTGCTCGATCAATCTCGACAGCACTTCCTTCAAGAAAATAAAAGACACCGCTCCGCAGTTCGAGCTTGCAAGAAAGGAAAGACTGCTGAATGTTAAAGGCGCGTTCAACTGCGCCCCGTTGACCGGCTCGAATGTCCTTTTGATCGACGATATTTATACGACCGGCGCCACCGTCTCTGAAGCTTCCAAAGCTCTTAAAGCTTCGGGAGCAAAGAGCGTTTATGTTTTGACTTTAGCAAGAACAGTTGAGGATTAGGCTTAAAAAGTATATAATTTACCCAGGTTAGGAGGCGTTTTATGCAAGTAATAATCAGGGGACACGGAATGGACGTGACGGCACCGCTGCGGGATTACGCCGAAAAGAAAGTAAGCAAGCTCGATGAATTTTTCGGCAATATCCAGAAAGCGGAAGTGACGCTGGAGGTCAGGAAGATCGAAAATCAATTCAGGAACCAGGTCGCGGAGATCACGGTGTGGACAGCGGGAAAGATCATAAGGGCGACTGACGGAGCATCTGACATGTATGCGGCGATAGATCAGGTTTTTCAGAAGCTCGAGAAGCAGCTGGAGAAACACAAGGAAAAACTGGTGCACGAAGTGAGAAGGACATCGGAAAAAGTAAAGGAGAAGATCAGAGGAATGTTCACTGAAGATTTAAAGCCGAAAGAACCAGTAGGGCCGGTAATAGTGAAGGTCAAGCGTTTTGCCCTGACGCCGCTCCTGCCGGAAGATGCTGCCCAGGAGATCGAGCTTCTGGGGCATGACTTTTTCATGTTCCAGAATTCCAAGACCCAAGAGGTGAATACCATCTACAGGAGAAGGTCCGGAAATTACGGGCTGATAGAACCAGAGCTTCAGTGACGGTTTGATCTAAAAGGGGGATAAGCGAGGAAAGTTCGCTTGTCTCCCTTTTTATTTTAGGAGACAAAA
>CAYHAH010000127.1:0-4463 GCA_964354575.1 uncultured bacterium | reverse complement strand
TCCCTTGGCATACACAAAGGATCAAGCCCTTTTGATTAGCCATGCTTTCCCCCCTTATTTTTTATTCCCAAAAAACGTTATCGCTTTCTGGTCACAAATCTTACCGCAACCCTTGCAAAACTCAACGCAGTATTCTGGATGCACCACGTTTGGCTTATTATCCGGTCTTTTATCAAATACCTGGTGAGGACAAAAATCATAACATTGCATGCAGCTGATGCATTTATTATAGTCTATTATAGGGTACCAGTTAGATGTCATTGTTCAAACCTCGCAACCTTCAAACCAGTGTCTTGTCCTGTTGCATACAGAACAAACGGAGAGCATTACCGGCACTTCCACAAGGACCCCGACAACAGTTGCAAGCGCTGCACCGGATTGCGGACCGTAAAGCGCTATAGCTGTTGCCACTGCTAATTCAAAGAAATTGCTCGCACCGATAAGAGCTCCAGGGGCGGCAATGCTGTAGGGCACCCTTAACAATCTCATTAATCCATAGGTAAGAGAAGAATTGAAATATACCTGGATTATGATCGGAACGGCTATTAAGATTACATGGAACCATCTCACCGTGATATTGTCCGCCTGGAAGGCGAAGATCGTAATAAGGGTAGTAAGCAGCGCGATAATTGTTATGGGGTGAAAGAATTCAAGGAACTTTTTTTCAAACCACTCAAGGCCTTTCCATCTGATCAATAGGGACCTGCTCAATGATCCGGCGGCCAGCGGAATAACGATGAATATCAGGACCGCATACAGGAGCACATTATAAGGGACTGTAAGGTTGGATGCTCCGGTTATGAGAAAGGCTACAATAGGGGCGAATGCGAACAGCATTATCAGGTCATTGACCGCGACCTGAACCAGGGTATATGCCGGATCGCCATCTGATAAATAGCTCCAAACAAATACCATAGCGGTGCAGGGAGCCGCCGCCAGTATTATCGTTCCTGCAATATATTGGTTCGCAAGTTCAACGCCGATCAACGGCAGAAATAGCCATTTAAAAAATATCCAGCCAAACAGAGCCATGCTGAACGGCTTGACCAGCCAATTGACAAATAATGTAACTGCAAGGCCTTTGGGTTTTTTCCTTACATCCAGGATCGAAGCAAAATCGATCTTGAGCATCATCGGGTAGATCATTAGCCAGATGAGCACTGCGATTACTATATTTATCTGACTTCCTGCCCCGAATTCAAGACCTCTTATCACATCTATTGCAAAAGGGAACAACCTTCCGATAATAACGCCCACCACCATACAAAGCACCACCCAAAGTGTCAGATATCTTTCAAATATGTTTATTTTTTTCATTTATTTACCTCCCAGCAATAAATTCAAGTCATTCACTAATTTCTTGTAAGTCTTAACGGATAATTCATAAAATGTGAATTTGTTCTTATGGGTCGCCTTCAGTATCCCAAGTTTGCCAAGGGCTTTGAGGTGGTGGCAGATAAGGTTGTGTTTTAATCCGGTATCCTTTTCCAGCTCACACACACATCTTTTTCCATAGCGAAGCAGGCATATCAGCTGTAAGCGGTTAGGCTCGGATATAGCTTTAAGTAAGCCAGCCGCTTTTGATGTGTCTATGCGGCAGCATGCAGGCTGTTTCGTCATGATAAGGCATTATAGATATTTCGAAATCCTATGTCAATGGGCGTTGACATCTTAGCAAACAATTAATATTAGATGCGGTTTCTTTTCCTGATATAATATGTGCCGCAGAGACATGATATACTTTTACTTTGAAAGGAGGGATAACAATGTCAAAAAAAGTTTTCACGGAGCAGCTGGCAAAGCAGGTCGGGGATAAGCTTGGGATCAAATGGGACAAATGGGATTTGGAGCAATTCAGGATGGGAATGGACGTTGAACTGGAGCACGGGACAGTCGATCCTCACACGAATGTTACGAACGACGATCCGACTATCACAGGCAAGATAGCGCTGGCCCATCTTAACGAATTCCCGGATTACTATACGCGCTTGTATGAGCTGGAGGAGGAAGCGGATAAGTTCTGGGGAAAAAGCTGACGCTAGGTCGCGTTATACACTATCTGCTGAAGTTCCCTGATGAGCTCGTTCCAGTATCTCGGCGAGCCGGTATCCGGAAAGTGGTTGTGGAAATGAGGGTCCTTGCTCTGAACGGAAAGCCATGAAACAAAATGGATCATCCGCATTCCGCGCAGAGGAGGGATCAGTTTCAGCGATCCCAGGTCGAAGGGCCTGAAAGTCTCATATCCTTTAAGGAACCACGAAAACTCGTTCTGTGAATCAGCCGTGTTCCCCGGCAGGAGCATCCAGAGGTCCTGGACGGGAGGGCCCATGCAGATGTCGTCAAAATCTATTATCCATATCCCCTCATTAGGCCTGAAGATAAGGTTCCCCTTGTGGCAGTCGCCGTGGATAAGTATCGAACCATTGTTATCGAAAACCTTATCGAACTTCTTTATAAAAAGCTCTGCGACATCATCGAATGGTTTCCTGAAATCCTTAGGAAGAAAGTCGGTCCCATGCAGAACCTTGATGTGATGTTTTGTCGCGATTCCGGGCCTCCATAAGATCCGCCTGGAACTCTTATGCAGCGCTCCTGCCGAATGTATCCTTGCAAGGTGCCGGCCTATATTTTCCCAGGACTCCTGGTCGAACTCGTCAACAGCCCTTCCTCCTTTTTTCGGAAAAAGGGCATAGTTTATTTTGCCGACCGAAAAAAGGGTTTTCCCGGAAAGCGTCAGCGGCTTTATGACGGGAATGTCTTTCGCGTGCAATTCATCCAGGAAGCCGTGCTCTTCCAGGATCATGTCTTTTGTCCATCTGCCCGGCCTGTAGAACTTGGCGATGAGCCGTTCTTCATTGTCGGACCGCTCGATCTCATACACTCGGTTGATGTAACTGTTGCGCTGAATAAGCAAACTGCTCAGTTTTGTTCCGAGCGTATCCTCGACCGACCTGAATATGCTTTCGTGGTCCAATGCCTGCCAGACGTTTTCCATGCCGCTATCATACTTTTCCTGATATAATATGGCAAGAGGGAGGCAAAACATGAGATCACTCATTGTGTATTATTCAAAGACCGGCGTGACGAGAAGGGCCGCTATAGATGTCTCCAGGATGCTTGGATCGGACGTTGAAGAGATAATAGACATTAAAGACAGGGGCGGACTCGCCGGCTGGCTTACGGGGGGCGGGGATTCTTTCCTTAAAAAGCTCACGGAGATAAAAAGACCCAAAAAAGACCCGTCAAAATATTCGCTTGTCATCATTGGGACGCCCGTTTGGTCTTTCACCGTAACTCCCGCGATCAGGACATACATTACCAAAAAATGCCGCCGATTAAGGAAAGTGGCTTTTTTCTGCACTCACGGAGGGGCGCCTGGAAATACCTTCAAGACCATGAAGGAGCTATGCGGGAAAAAGCCCGTTGCCATACTGGGCTTAACCGCAAAAGACATGCAAAGCGGGGAATCTTTCGACAAGATCAAGAAATTTGTCTCGAAAATAAGGAATTCCTGAGGAGCTGTAGTTGGGTTTAACCGAGTTTTTATCATCATATATTACCCGCTTCATGGAAAGCACGGGATACATAACCGTCTTCATTGCGATGGTCATGGAGAGCATGGTCCTGCCTGTCCCGAGCGAAGCCGTAATGCCTTTTGCGGGTTTCCTGATAGCTGAAGGCAAGTTCACGTTCTTCTGGGTCGTGCTCATCAGCACGGTCGCAAGCCTCGTGGGTTCCGCCATATCTTATGCGATAGGCTTTTTTTGCGAGGAGACAGTTGTCCACCGCTACGGCAGGTTCTTGCTGCTGGACAAGGAAGAACTTGACGCTACTCAGAGGTTCTTCAAGAGATACGGCGAGGCGACCATCTTTATCAGCCGGTTCATCCCCGTGGTCAGGCATTTGATATCCATCCCGGCCGGATTCGCCCGCATGAATTTTCTCAGGTTCTATGTTTTCACCGCGCTCGGGGCGGGTCTTTGGAATGCTTTCCTTGCGTACACGGGGTTTTACCTTAAGAGCAACTGGGAAACTGTCATGAAGTACAGCAAGATCATCGACGTGTTCGTCCTGCTGATACTTGTCGGATTGTTCGCGTATTATATTTACAGGCACATGAAGAAGAGGAGCTATAAGAGCTAGAGGTTAAGAGGTTAATTTGACTAACATCTGCTTATCCCCTAAAATGACAACATGAAACCCAAAGTTACAGTAATCGGCCTCGGCCTCATCGGCGGCTCGCTGGGCATGGCCATCAGGAAGAAGAAACTCGCAAGAGTGATCGGCCTTACGAGGGAAAAATCAAAAGCCGCGGAGGCCATGAGGCTGAAAGCTTTTGATTACGCGTCCACGAACGTAAGAGGCATACTTCAGGATGCGGATATTATTTTCATATGTTATCCGATCCACCTCATAGTTCCGGAGCTGAGCAAGATAATCCAGTTCGTAAAGCCCGGAGCGAT
>CAYHAH010000126.1:0-3983 GCA_964354575.1 uncultured bacterium | reverse complement strand
GGTCCTGCCTCTGGCAGTGCCCGGCATAATCGCCACGGGGGTCTATGTCTTTCTTACCGCCTGGGACGAGCTTATGTTCGCCTGGGTCCTGTGCAACGCCGACACCATGACCATTCCCGTGGGCATAAGGCTTTTCGTCGGCAACTATCAGAACAGGTTCGATCTCATGATGGCCGCCGCCACCGTTGCGACGATCCCGGTCATGGTCCTGTTCTTCATGCTCCAGAAATATATTATTAAAGGATTAACGGCAGGAGCCGTAAAAGGCTAACGGCATACAGCTAACGGCTGAAAGCTGTTAGCCGTATGCTGTATGCCAATTTTAGAAAGGGGAAAATAATGAAGCGATTGGCATGTATCTTGTCCGTATTCTTGATATTACTGATAGGAGGAGCGTCCTTCTGCCTGTCCCAGCCCGTGCAGGCGCCGTTCGCAAACGGATGCTACGTAGGATTGTTCAGGGAAGGCGCGCCGCAGAACATGGCCTTTATAAAAAGCTTTGAAAAGATGTTCGGCGTAAAACCTTCAATGATCATGTGGTATGCGGATTATTCCTCGGATTTCCCGGCTGACGGCTGCGAAAAAGTTTACAATTACGGCGCCGTCCCGCACATAGTGTGGGAGCCATGGATCTGGGGGGAAGAAGGAAAGATTAAGCTCGACAATATCATTAACGGAGAATGGGACGGATACATAGAAAAATGGGCAAAGGACGCCAGGGCCTTCAAGAAAACGATCTTTGTGAGGTGGGGGCACGAATTCAACATAGAAAAATATCCCTGGGGCATTGTCAATAACAACAGGAGCCCGGAAAAATACATAAAAGCGTACCGCCATGTCCACGACATATTCAAGAAAGCTGGCGCGGCGAACATCAGATGGATATGGTGCTTCAACAATTATCCGAATCCCGACCTGCCCTGGAACAGCTGGGAAAGGGCCTATCCGGGGGACGAATATGTCGACTGGGTCGGGATCGACGGCTACAACTGGGGAACAACCCAGTCCTGGAGCGGCTGGCAGTCGTTCAAGGAAATGTTAAGCAACCTTGTCAGGGAAGTCTCAAAGAAATACCCCGATAAGCCGATCATGATCGCCGAATTCGGAGCGGCGGAAGAAGGCGGCAACAAGGCGAACTGGGTGAAAGAGATCCCGTCAACCCTGAAAGTGAACATGCCCAATGTTAAAGCCATAGTCCTGTTCGACGTAAAAAAAGAGACCGACTGGAGGGCTGCGTCATCCAAGAAGGCGGAGGAAGCTTACAGGTCCATTTTGAAGGACCCGTATTTTCTCATCTCGCCCGAGGGTCTGATCAATATGGCCGTTGCAAAGCCTCCTGCGGAAAAACCGGCCGCGGTCGCCAAAAGGACAAAAACACCGATAGTAATTGACGGGGATTTTACTCCGTTTTCAGGCAGTATTCCGATAGTCATGGACAGCGATGTTTTCCTGAAGGAAGGATCGGGATGGAAGGGGCCGAAAGACCTGAGCGCTAAAATATACCTGATGTGGGACGATGAATTCCTGTACATGTACGCAAAGATCACGGACGACCTCCCCCTTACGAACAGCAAGGCGAACGGGGACATCTGGAACGGGGACGCGATAGAGGTGACCGTGCCTGGTTACCAGATAGGCTTTGGGACAGGCGACGGAAGGGCGAACAAGCCGGCAATATGGATATGGCGCAATAAAAAGCCTTCTTCCGGCAGGATCCTGGCGGCAAAAACGATCGACCCGACCGGCTATGTATTGGAAGCAAAGGTGCCGTGGAAAGAGATCGGCTTGAACGCTCCAAAGGCGGGCGGCAGCATCGCGTTTGACATTGCAGTGGATGACGCGGATCAAACATGGTCAAGAAAGCAGCAGTTCGTGTGGAGCGGCGATTATCTGTATTATCAAGACCCCGAGGTTTGGGGGATGCTAAAGTTTGAAGATTGACAAGCGCTCCCGCGCATGGTAAAATTACGCTTCATTTTTGATTAATAGAGGAGGAATAAGATGAGAAAATACGCGAGGTCACTGGTTTTGGGGTTGAGCGTCTTATTGCTTGGACTTTTGGCAAGCGGCTTCGGAGGCCCCGCCCCGCAAGCAGGCGCAGGAGGAAGCGGCCCGAGCGTTTACATGATCGATGATTTCGAGGACGGCGATTACACGGCCAATCCCGAGTGGTGGAAATTTGACAATGTCGGCTTAAAAATCGTGGATAACGCTGATTACCAGAACGGCGACCAAACATCGCTTAATGAGATCAAAAAATACTCATTGAACATCAACGGGACATGCACCAATTGGTACTGCGGCGGAATAGGGACATACATCGCGAGAAAAGGCGTTGATCTTTCAAGGTATAATCACTTTCAAATGGACGTTTACGGGAACGGCCCCGGCTCAGGGACAATAAAGATCGAATTGTATGATGATGACAACGGCAACTGGCAGATAGAACAAGACCCCAAAAAGAGTTACGCCCCCATATACGATGACCTGTTCGCATATAACCTGCTCGTTGATTGGAGAGGATGGAAAAGGATCTCCATCCCGATGGCGGATTTCACCGATGAAAATCCCGGAGTCGGGGACGACATATGGAACCCGGAGCAAACAGGGGGTTCGGGCGGCCTGGTGCAGATGCAGCAGATATTCATAGGGCCAAAAATGTCCGGGACCTTAAAGCTCAACATAGACAACGTTTCGCTTGCGGTTAAATAACCGCATTTAAATGCCCGCAAGAGCTTACATAATAATTCTTGTTACTGCGCTTCTGGCGCTGACGGCTCTGCCGTCATATTCGCTCGATTTCCCACATAATAGATTTTCGATAGATCCTCCGACTGCGACCTGGTCGGGCGCCACCAACGCGAATGGAACAGCGCGCAGCATTACCGGCGCATTGCCCGGAGATTTTAAGGAAGATGCAGAAGTTGTCACGGCTTTCGGGAGTTATTCAAACCGCGCTTTATGCCGAGGAATGAATGCAACCCAATATCGCGTAAGCATATCTCTTGATGGCAATTTAATTTCAACATCAAATCCCGCAAATTTTATCCCTGCATCTAATTTAAGATATATGCTCACTTATACCGGTGGGACAGGAACAAAATATAATTATCAGAAATATGTTAACTTTTCCCTTGCTCCCAATCTTGTTTATTTAAGCAATGGCACATTTGAATCGATCTTTCCTGAACCGGACCCTGCCCCCCCTGGCACCGACGTAGAATTGCAATTTAAGTACGCTATACAGGTCCCGGACAATCAGCCTGCGGGGATATATACGGCCAACATAATTCATCTTGGAGAAGAAGGAGCGATCAGCGCTAACCGAACAACTCCGATCTCGATAACTGTCGGCAGCTATTTCCGCCTTTCAGTGGACAGGGGTTCGGGTGATTTTGAGACCATGAAGCCGGGAGCGGTAAAAGACAATGTTCCTGCGGAAGGCATCATCGTCACGAGCAAAACGAACACCGGAAATCCATGGTATTTAAAGATATCGAACGACAATCCTCTCAGCTCCGGCCCGTATGTCATCCCGAATTCAAACCTGATATGGTACGGCTGGACTGACGGAGTGGGCACGTGGTACGGGACGGGAAATAACCCGATAACGTTCGTGCCTGAGCTCATGTACGCAAGCGGCGCAAATGAGAGAAATAACCTGCCGGACGGCACTAACAATCACTTAAAGTTCAAGCTGACGATCCCAAGCGGCCAGCCGGGCGGCAAGTATCTCTCAAATATCAAACTGACAATGACGGAGTAACCATGAAAAAATTATTAATATTGACCTGTGCCTTTGCCTTTTTAATTTTATCTTATAACTTTGCCCTTGCACTGCAGGCCACTAACAGCCTGACTGTCGTTGTAACGGTTCAGGGATCTTTCAATTTGACAGTGAACACCGACTCATTTGATTTTGCCCGTCTCGCCCCCAAACAGACCGGGGAAATGACCAGGTCCGAGGGAGTGGCGGTTACCGG
>CAYHAH010000125.1:0-5381 GCA_964354575.1 uncultured bacterium | reverse complement strand
AAATGGATGTCGGAGTATTACAACTCGTTTTTCATGACCGCGTTGAGGACCGTCATGCCGCCGGGGATGATCAAGATAGAAGAGAGGGCCCTGAAGGCAAAACTGAAGAAACCGCTCTACAAAGAAATCCGAAATCCGAATATCGAAATCCTAAGGAAATCCGAAGTACCAATTTCCAAATCCCAAAAATTCGAATTAACGCAGGAGCAAAAATCAGCGTTGAGGTCGATAGCTACGGATATCGACATAAAGAAATTCAGCGTGTCGCTGCTATACGGCATCACGGGATCGGGAAAGACGGAAGTCTATTTGAGGGCCGCGGATTTCGCGGTCAATACGGGCGGGGGAGTTATTATCCTTGTGCCGGAAGTGGGGCTTACGCCGCAGATCGTCGAAAGGTTCCGCGAGCATTTCGGCGAAAAACTTGGAGTTTATCACAGCGAAATGAGGGAAAAGAACAAGGACATCGCGTGGATGCAGATAGCGGGCGGAGAAAAACAGGTCGTGCTGGGGACTAGATCCGCGCTTTTCACCCCCGTAAAAAATCTCAAGCTCATAGTCCTCGACGAGGAATACGAGAACACATACAAGCAGGAGCAAAATCCAAGATATCACGCGAGGGAGGTCGCTTTCGCCCTTGCCAAAAGATCGAATGCCGCGGTCGTCCTGGGAAGCGCTTCACCCTCGGTGGAAACTTTTTATCACGCAAAGAAGGGCGACTATAAATTATTGACCCTTCCGAAAAGGATCGATGACAGGGCTCTTCCGCCGGTCGAGGTAGTGGACATGAGGAGCGAGCTGAAAGCCGGCAACTATCACGTGTTAAGCAGGAAGCTCAAGGAAAAGATCAAGGCGACGATCCTGAAAAAAGAACAGGCGATACTGTTCATAAACAGGCGGGGATATTTTTCATTCGTGATGTGCAGGACATGCGGACACACTATCCAGTGCCCGAAATGCTCCGCATCCCTCATATATTACATGAACGACAGGAAACTGAGATGCAACCACTGCAATTTCTCATCAGAAGCTCCGGTGATCTGCCCCAAATGCCAGAGCTCACAGATCAAGTTCTTCGGCGGAGGAACGCAGAAGATAGAACAGGAAGTCGCAAGGATCGTTCCCGATGCGCGGATCTTGCGCCTGGACAGGGACACCGTGAAGAAAAAAGGCTCGTATGAAACGATAATCAGGTCGTTTATTGCCGGAAGCGCCGACATACTCATAGGGACACAGATGGTGACAAAAGGGCTGGACATAGGAAGCGTTACCCTTGTCGGCGTTGTGGCCGCGGACATAGGGCTCAATCTTCCCGATTTCAGGGCGGCGGAGCACACGTTCCAGCTCATCACGCAGGTGGCGGGAAGAGCGGGGAGGCACAAGCTCGCCGGAGAGGTGGTGGTCCAGACCTACAATCCCGACCATTATGCGATAATGTTCGCGTCAAAGCATGATTACGAGGGATTCTACAACGAAGAAATAAAGACAAGGGAAGCGCTGGGTTATCCGCCTTTTGGCAGCCTCATCAGTGTGATAGTCTACGGGGAAAGCGAAAAGAACGCGGACGAGGTTTCCGGGGAGCTTGTAAAACTGATCAGGAAAAGATTGTCCGGCGCGGCCGGCGAGGCTTTTGGCCCGGCAAAAGCTCCCATAGCCAGGCTCAAGAATAATTACCGCTGCCAGATCATAGTCAAAGGCGGCGACCTGGACGGCATGAGGAAAGCCGTTGTTGAAAGCGCCGCGCATATAGTAAAATTAGGCGGCGTGAGGATCAGCGTCGATATCGATCCGTATAATATGATGTAGGAGCAGGCATGGCGATACTGGAGATACTTACAAATCAAAATCCGATCCTTCGAAAAACTTCGAAGCCGGTGGCAAGAGTGACAAAAGAGATCAGGGAGCTTGTCGCGAACATGGAAGAAACATTGAGAGCGGCTCCGGGGATAGGGCTTGCCGCTCCTCAGGTCGGAGAGCTTCTCAGGATCATCATCGCCGACATCGGGGACGGGCTTCAAGTTTTAATAAACCCGAAGATAGTGAAAAAAAGCGGGACGCAGACTTTCATTGAAGGATGTTTGAGCCTGCCGGGGATAGAGGCTCCCGTTGAGAGAGCAAATAAGGTCTCAGTTAAAGCGATCGACCTGAAGGGCAAGCAGGTCGAGATCGAAGCCAGCGATCTTCTGGCTACGGTTTTCCAGCATGAAATAGACCATCTTGAAGGGAAGCTTCTGATCGACAGGGTCTCGGATCCGAACCTGATAACTTACAAGCCGAAAATTCCAAAGGAAGAATCGATTTAATTTGGAACCTGAGGCTAAAAGCCTCGGTTCCAAATAAAATAGGAACCGCGACTTTCAGTCGCAGGTTCCTGAAAGGAAATCATTGAAGATATTATTCATGGGGACGCCCGAACCTGCCCGGATCTGCCTGAAAGCGCTGATAGATTCCAAAGAGGAACTTGTTGCCGTAATCACCCAGCCGGACCGGCCGAAGGGCAGGGGACTGAAGGTTGCGCCTACCCCCGTCAAGGAGACCGCCTTACATTATAATATACCCGTCTTCCAGCCCGAGAAGATAAAAGACAAAGAAGTCTATGACCTGATCAGGGGGCTCAAGCCCGACCTGATCGCCATAGTCGCTTACGGGAAAATATTGCCGAAGGAGATCCTTGATATCCCGAAATACGGCGCGATAAATGTCCATGCATCCGTTCTTCCGAAATACAGGGGAGCCGCGCCGGTGCAGTGGGCGCTGCTGAACGGCGAAAAATTCACAGGGGTCACCGTAATGAAGGTCACCGAAACACTCGATGCCGGAGACATCATTCTTCAAGAGACCCTGCCGATATACGATTCGGATAATACATCCACCCTTACGGAAAAACTTTTTAAACTTGGGGCGCAACTTCTTGTCAGGGCGGTTTCACAGATAAGATCCGGCAAGGCGAGTTACGCCAGGCAGGACGAAAAAACGGTAACCTATGCGCCGACCTTGAAAAAGGAGAACGGCATCATTGACTGGAGAAAAAAAGCGGAGGAAATAAGCGGCCAAATAAAAGCATTCGATCCCTGGCCGGTTGCATATACATATTATAAGGGCAAGACACTGAAGATATTGAAGGCGGAACAGATGGCAAAAGAGGGCTGTTCCGAGGGCAGGATAATGGAGATAATAAAGAACCGCGGTTTTGTCGTGGGCGCCTGCGGCGGGGCATTATTGATCACCGAAGTTCAGCCGGAATCGGGGAAAAAAATGAGCGCGTGGAACTTTCTTGCCGGGCATAAACTGCATGTCGGAGACGTCCTTCCAAGTTAGATAAATACCGCTTGACAGCTATATGTAGCGTGATAAGCTTCCTCTCGCCTCTAGATATAGCGGTAAGGGGGAGTCAGGGTGAAGTGCCCGTTCTGCGGATTTAATGAAGAAAAAGTCATAGAGTCGCGAGCCACGCTTGATGACAGCGCAATAAGAAGACGGCGGGAATGCCTCAAGTGCGAAAAAAGATACACCACTTATGAAAAGATAGAGAGCCTGGAGATCAGGGTCGTGAAACGCGACGGAAGAAGAGAAACTTACAGCCGCGAAAAAGTGATATCCGGAATAGTGAAAGCCCTTGAGAAAAGACCCGTGCCAATGAACATCGTGAATAAAGTCGTCGACGACATAGAGAAGCAGCTGCATTCTCGGTATCAGGAAGAGGTTCCCACAAAAGAAATAGGCGAGTTCGTCATAGAAAGACTGCATTCGATCGACAAGGTCGCGTATGTGAGGTTCGCATCAGTTTACAGGCAATTTGAAGATGTAAGGGATTTTGTCGATGAAGTAAAGTCCATGCCAAAAGTAATGAATATGGAGAAAGGAGAATAAAATGAACCCGCAAGCTACAATGGAGAAAACAGATTCTACCGACCTGGCCCTGTTCGTAAGGACGTCCTCGGAGGACATGGTCAAGTGGGACAGGTCAAAAATAGTCGAGGCCCTGATAAAGGAGACGGGCATCGCTCCCGAGATGGCCAACATTATCGGAGTGGAGGTGGAGAAGCAGATCAAGTCCCTGAGCATCGAGATAATAACTTCTCCGCTGGTCAGGGAGCTCGTGGACGTGAAGCTCCTGGAGTACGGCCTTGAGGACGCGAGGCGGAAGCACACAAGGCTCGGCGCTCCTCTCTACGATGTAAAGAACATCATCTTCAACCGGAACAAGGAAAATGCGAACGTGCCTCACGGCCCGGAAGCGACCAACCTGACCCTTGCCGAGAACATAAAAAAAGAATTCGCGCTTCTCCACGTTTTTTCGCAGGACATAGCGGACGCGCACATGATCGGCGACTTGCATCTTCACGACCTCGGCTTTGTCGACAGGCCCTACTGCAGCGGCCAATCCGTTGAGTACGTGAAAAAGTTCGGTCTTGACCTGCCGAACTCGCTTTCGAACGCGAGGCCGGCAAAACATGCGGACGTCCTCCTTGCGCAGATGGTAAAATTCTCCGCCGCCCTGCAGGGCCAGTTCGCGGGAGCGATCGGATGGGACGCGGTTAACATTTTCTTTGCGCCGTTCCTTGTGGGCATGTCCGACAGGGACATAAAGCAGCTAGCGCAGATGATGGTCTATGAGTATTCTCAGCAGGCCGTCGCGCGCGGCGGACAGGCGATATTCTCGGACATAAACATCTACTGGGAGGTGCCCAAACACTTTGAGGACGTTCCCGCCATCGGGCCGGGAGGACAGTACACGGGAAAGAAATATTCCGATTACATAAAAGAATCGCAGAAATTCGCGTGGGCGCTGTTCGATGTTTACAAAGAAGGCGACGGGTGCGGCCGGCCGTTCTTTTTCCCGAAGCCGCTCGTCCACATGACCGAAAAATTCTTTAAGACCGAAGGCCACGAGAGATTCCTTGAGCACATAGCGGAAGTCTCCACAATAATGGGGAACACTTATTATGTTTTTGACAGAGGCGAGACGGCCAAGATCTCCGAGTGCTGCAGGTTGTCGTTCAAGCTGGAGCAGACGGATCTGGACGACGCAAAAGAGCCGTGGAGGATGAGGTATTCCGCCCTTCAGAACGTGACGGTGAACCTGCCCAGGATCGCCTTGCGCGCGAAAGGAGATGAGGCGGCATTCTTCAAGCGCCTTGACGAAATGCTGGAGCTTTCGGCGAGGGCCCATAAGGAGAAGAAGACATTCGTTGAAGAGCTGCTGGCACTTGAGGGGAGAGGGCCGCTTTCGCTTCTTGCCATGAAAAGAGACGGCCAGCCGTATCTCAGAATGAGGAGAGTCAGCTATCTCATAGGGATACTGGGATTGAATGAAGTCGTTCAAATATTAAAAGGCAAAGAACTTCATGAGGATAAGGACATGCTTAAGCTGGGATTGA
>CAYHAH010000124.1:0-1881 GCA_964354575.1 uncultured bacterium | reverse complement strand
CCGTCCGCCGTCATGCTGGCGCTTCTCGTCAGAATGCCGTACGCCAGCTTCGCCAGCGCGACCAGCCAGTTCAAGAATAAAGTATATATCAATACCTTCCGGGCCTGCCTGTATTCCAAATTACACCTTCTTCATTTCCTGGATGGCTTCCTCAAGCGCCCTGCCTTCCCTTGCCGCTTTTATCAAAGCCAGAAAGATCTTCTTGTCCTTCTCGTCTTTTCCCGCCAGGACCTTGTCAATTTGGGCCAAAAAATATATTTTCTCCTCCCCGGAGAGCTTTTTGAAGGCTTCCAGGAATTCCCTTACCTTATGTTCGGTTTTTGGCGTTTCCATCATAAAAACATCCTTACTTTCTGCAATTCTAACATATAACTTCGGCTGTCCACAAGGCTAATTTGACACCCGTGATATAATAGATTTAGTCATGGCAAAAATATTCCCTTTCAACGGCGTCACTTACAACAAGAAAAAAGTCGGGAATTTCTCAAAAGTAATGATCCCTCCCTACGACATAATATCAAAAGAAGATCAGGACAGGTTCTACCGGACTCACCCGTATAACTGCATAAGATTGACCCTTGGAAAAGACTTTCCCGGAGACACCGAATTCAACAACAAATATTCAAGGGCTAACGCCTTTTTCAATGCCTGGCTCAAGAATGAAATATTTACGCGGGACGAGGAAGAATCGATATACGCATACGAGCAAAGATTCAATTATAAGGGAAGGAAATGCGTCCGGCTCGGCTTCACGGCCCTGTTCAAGCTGGAAGAACTGGAAGCCGGCCGTGTGTATCCTCACGAAAATACCCTGCCCAAGCCAAAACTGGACAGATTGTCCCTTCTCAAGGCGACGGCTGCTAATTTCGAGTCGATATTCTCCCTCTACATTGATGAAGACGAGAAAATATCAAAAATCATAAAGAAAAACATTAAAAGAAAGCCGATCGTGGAAGTGAGGGATGTTTTCGGCATCCGCAACAGGCTCTGGAAGATCTCAGGCAAGGCGATCGTCAATAAAATAATGAAGGAAATGGCGAATAAGCAGATATTCATTGCCGACGGGCACCACAGGTATGAAGCATCCCTTAAGTACAGGAACGAGATGAGGACAAAAGCCCAGAAATCGACCGGGGATGAACCTTATAATTTCATAATGATGTATTTTACGAACACTTACGACAAAGGCCTTGTCATCATGCCCATACACAGGCTTGTATTGAACCTGGACCTGAAGGAAAAAATAAATCTTGAAAACAGGCTGGTGGACTGCTTTGACATTGAAGAAATGAAATTCGCGAAAAAAGACGAAGCGTCGGCAAGAAAAAAACTTTTAAGGCATATGTCAAAAGCCAAAGAAGGCGAGCATTTCTTCGGGATGTACCTCCACGGGGAGAGCAAATATTCTCTGCTGAAGCTGAAGAACGAAAAGGTGATCGAGAAATACATAAGCGCCGATAAGCCGAAGGAATGGAAAAAGCTCGATATAACCATACTTCATTCGCTCGTGATAAGGGATATCCTCGGCATCACGGATAAAGACATTGAGGCGGAGAACGCCCTCAAATACGTCCATAATGACGATGAAGCTTTCGATCTGGTGAAAGAAGGCAGGTACCAGCTTGCTTTCTTCATGAACCCGACAAAGATAGAGCAGGTAACCGCCCTGGCGAGCAAATATGAGAGAATGCCCCAGAAGTCCACTTTCTTTTATCCGAAGTTATTGACAGGGCTTGTAATGTACAAGATGGCGCATCCGGAAAAATTCTCGTTCTAGCCTCAGAACTTGTGCCCCAGGTTCAAATCAAATTCAGCTATTGTTCCGCCGTCAGCCATGTTGTTAAGGACGATCTTCGGCGTTAAAAAGAAATCATTCACGCG
>CAYHAH010000123.1:0-6172 GCA_964354575.1 uncultured bacterium | reverse complement strand
GGGTCGGCTCGATCTCCGGCATGGGCTCGCTGTTGGACCTGAAAAGCAGGGTCGCGGAGCTTGGAGGAAAGAGCGTCTTCGTTCCCGCTGCATGGAGATCGTCCGGCATTGAGGGCTCCGGCCAGATCACGGCGATCCCGTGGTTCATGGACGCAAGGGCAATGTTCTACAGGACCGATGTCCTGAGGGAAGCGGGCGTAAAGCCGAAAGAGCTTGATAACTGGGCGTCATTTGAGAAAGCGCTTAAGAAGATCAGGGACGCAAAAGTATCGATCGACGGACTTGAAGTTTCCCCTCTCGGAATATCCGGAAAGAACGACTGGAACGTAATACATAACCTCGCTCCGTGGATCTGGGAGGCCGGCGGGGACTTCATTTCCGCCGACAGGAAACGCTCGATAATAAATTCAAATGAATCCCTGAACGGCATCCTTTATTACATGGGTCTCGTGAAAAGCGGCTATGTCCCCATCGATTACCTGGAATTGAACACGGCCCAGGTATCGTCGAATTTCAACAACGGTTCCTGCGCCGTTTATTTTGACGGGCCGTATGAAGTGAAAACCCTGACCACGCCTCCGGGACAGGGAGGAGCGGCCGGCTCGCTCACCTCAAGGAATTTTGCCGTAGCTCCTTACCCGATCGGGCCCAAAGGAAGGGTTGCATTCGTCGGAGGATCGAACCTGGGCATATTCAAGCTTGCCAAGCATCCGGACGAAGCCTTCAAGGTCATACAATACCTGACCTCAAAGCAGGCTCAAATAAATTACGCGAAAGCTACCGGGTTCCTTCCCGCGAGACGCGATGCGTTCGATGACCCTTTCTTCTCCCAGGACCCCAACCGCCGCGTGTTCAAGGAAGCGGTGCTCTACGGAAAGACATATCCGTGCATCCCCGCATGGGGGCTGCTGGAGCCGGTGCTTACAAGGCGGTTCGGGATAATGTGGGAATACGTCACGAACACATACGAGGACGGCTACAAGCAGTCGGAGATAAAGAAACAGCTTGATCTTGCAAAGTCTGAAATAGACGGAGTTTTAAAACAATAAGACAATTAAACAATTAATCAATGGCCAATTAGGGAAGGGTTATTTAATATAAAAACAAAAATTGGTCATTGTGTCATTGAAAAATTGTAAAATTAAATTATGTGCGGGATATTCGGATATATCGGCGATAAAGAGTGCCTTTCTCTTTTAATAGAAGGCTTGAAGAAGCTTGAGTACAGGGGATATGATTCCGCGGGAATTGCCTGCATCGATGACAACAACCTGATAATTGAAAAATGCGCAGGAAAAATATCCGAACTTGAAAAGCTCCTTAACGGGAATTCTCCCATCGACAGCCACATCGGGATAGCTCACACCAGGTGGGCGACACACGGAAGGCCTTCCAATGAGAACAGCCATCCCCACACCGATTGCAAGGACGAGATAGCGGTGGTCCACAACGGGATCATTGAGAATTATCTCCAGCTTAGGCGGGAGCTTGCCGCAGACGGCCACGTTTTCAAGTCCACCACCGACACCGAAGTCATCGCGCATCTCATAGAAAAAAATCTCAACGCTGATTCTGGCTCCATAGAAAAAGCTGTCAGAAAGGCGGTCGGAGAATTGACCGGCTCGTTCGCGATCGCCGTCATATCAAAAAATGAGCCGGACAGGATCGTCGTTGCGAAGCGCGGCAGTCCCCTGAAAATCGGACTGGGCGACGGCGAAACTTTTGTGGCTTCCGACATCCCCGCATTGATCAAATACACGGGCAAGGTGATATTCCTCGGCGAGCAGGAAATGGCGGTCGTGACGAAGAACGATGTGAAGGTTTCCGATTTTGCCGGAAACCCCATCAAAAAAGAAGTGACGCTGGTATCGTGGGATCCGGTGTCCGCCGAAAAAGGCGGGTATTCGCATTTCATGCTGAAGGAGATCCACGAGCAGCCGAGGGCTATCAGGGACACGACGGCTGACAGGATAAAGGACGGGAAGATCCGGTTCGAGGAGCTTGAGATCGATGATAAAGAATTAAGCAAGATAAACAGGGTCGTTTTCACGGCCTGCGGGACAAGCTGGCACGCGGGGCTCATAGGCGAATACCTGATAGAACAGTTCGTGAAGATCCCCTGCGAGGTGGAGTATGCCGCGGAATTCAGGTACAGGCATCCGGTCGTGGACGAGAACACTCTTGTCATAGCTATAAGCCAGTCGGGCGAGACGGCGGACACGATGGGAGCGGTTTGGGAGGCAAAATCCCGGGGCGCGAAAGTGCTGTCGATATGCAACGTGGAGGGAAGCTCCATTGCGAGGGAATCCGACGGGGTCCTGTACACTTACGCGGGGCCGGAAATAGGGGTCGCTTCCACAAAAGCTTTCACGACCCAGATCGTTGTGATCTACCTGTTCTCCATAATGCTGGGGGTCTTGAAGAACAGCATATCGCAAGGCGAAGCCGAGAAAATGATAAATGACCTGTATGAGCTCCCGCAGAAGGTTGAGTTGATCCTGTCGGAAGAGAGTAAAGTTGAAGCGCTGAGCGAAAAACTTTATAAAAGCACGAACGCGCTTTATCTTGGGCGCGGCAAAGGCTTCCCGATAGCGCTCGAAGGAGCGCTTAAGCTGAAAGAAGTCTCGTACATTCACGCGGAAGGATATCCCGCGGCGGAGATGAAGCACGGGCCGATCGCCCTGATCGACAAGAACATGCCTGTTGTCGTCATCGCCCTGAGAGGTCGGAGATATGAGAAGATCCTGGGCAACATTGAAGAGGTTAAGGCGAGAGGCGGGTATGTCGTAGCCATTGCGGTGGAAGGAGACACGGAAATAGCAGAAAAAGCCGATGACATATTCTTCATTCCCCACACAACGGAGTCCCTGTCCCCCATACTTGCCGTCATACCGCTCCAGCTTCTCGCTTATTACATCGCGATCAAACGAGGCTGCCACGTTGACCAGCCGAGGAACCTGGCAAAAAGCGTCACGGTCGAATAATCCATGAATAAGCCGAAATACTATATCTCCAAAGACAGTGAATTTGTCATAGAGAATTATAATTCCTCGTCCACATTCTCAAGCTTTTTCCCCGGGATCGCCGGCGTCAATGGGATCCCCATGTGGGTCTTCTACGCGAACCGCGGCCAGTGCGTGACAAGCTTCGGGATGCAGGACAAGGACGGGGCAATAATGGAATTCAATCCGGCGAACAAGGCATACAGAAGCGTCGCCCTTAACGGGTTCAGGACATTCCTCAAGATCGACGGGAAATTTTACGAGCCGTTCGGAGAGAGTTCGCCGCTTGACTGCGAAATGAGGATAACCCCGCACGACCTGACACTTGCCGAGGAGAACAAGGCGCTGAAAGTAAGGGTGGAGGTCAATTATTTCACGATACCCAACGAAAGCTTTCCCGCGCTGTCAAGGACGCTCAGGGTGGTAAACCTTTCCCCAAAGAAAAGAAAGATAGAAGTTCTGGACGGCATGCCGACCCTCGTCCCGTGCGGGTTCACCAACGCCCTCCTCAAGAACCTGAGCCAGACGACTGAGGCATGGAGCATAGTCGAGAACCTGGAAAACAACGCGCCGTTCGTCAGGTTAAAGGTGGTGCCTTTCGACGCGCCCGAAACCAAGTTGTCAGAGAGAGGTAATTTTTACGTGTCGTTCGCCGATCAGGACGGCAAAACGTCATCCGCAGGGATAATAATAAGACGGAAGGAGATCTTCGGGGAAGTTTCGAGCCTTGAATATCCCGGTAATTTCACGGACAAAAAGTTCAAGGTCTCAACGGTCAAGATGAAAGAGAATTTCATCCCGTGCGCTTTTTCCCACAAAAATCTTGAACTGGCGGGCAAGAAAGATTTCCGGCTGTTCTCGATAATAGGCAACATCGACAGCCCCGCGGTCCTGAATAAAACGAAACAGAGGATATCGAACAAGAAATACATCGAAGGAAAAGCCGCGGAGAACAGGCGTATCATCGACGACATCACCTCAAGGGTCTCCACCAAAAGCAGCTCGAAAAGCTTTGACCTTTACACGAGGCAGACCTTTCTTGACAATATCATTCGCGGAGGGCTGCCCATAAGCATCGGCAAAAAGCCGTTCTATGTTTACTACAGGAAACACGGCGACATGGAGAGGGATTACAACGATTTCAAGCTGCTCCCCACCTATTTTTCCCAGGGGAGCGGCAACTACAGGGACATAAACCAGAACAGGAGGAATGACCTGTTCTTCAATCCGGATGTCAACTCGAGCAATATCCAGAGATTCTTCAACCTCATCCAGCTTGACGGCTTCAATCCCCTTGTGGTCCTTCCGACCAAATATTTCATTTCATCAAAGGAAGCCGCCGAAAAAATAGCGAAAAACCACATTAAATGCCCGGGGAAGGACGTCGCCAAAATGATGGTGAAGCCCTTTATCCTTGGCGCGCTGTTGAATGACCTGGAGGGATCCAACTGCTCGTATAACTCCTCGATCGAGATGTTCGTTGAAGAGCTTCTCTCAAACGCGGAAAAGACGGAGGAGGCGAACCACGCCGAGGGTTTCTGGACGGATCACTTCTCGTACAACATCGACCTTCTTGAATCGTTCGAATGCATATATCCCGAAAAGGTCCACGAGATCCTTTTCAATAAAAAGGAATTCACTTTCTTTGACAATGAGTTCATCGTACGCGACAGGAAAAACAAGTATGTCGTGCAGAATAACAAGATAAGGCAATTCGGCAGCGTTTGCTGCCATCCGGATAAAAAAATGCTCATCAGGTCAAGGCCCGTGAACAGGAACATGGTAAGAAAGGACAATGGTACGGGAGGCATTTATCATGCCACCCTTATCGCCAAGCTCCTTTGCATAGCCGCGAACAAGGCCGCTTCGTTCGACGCCGAAGGCGTGGGAATTGAAATGGAGGCGGACAAGCCGGACTGGTATGACGCGCTGAACGGCCTGCCGGGATTGTTCGGCTCGTCCATATCCGAAACACTTGAGCTTAAGAGGCTCTGCTCCTATGTCCTTGATCATCTAAAACCAGGCGTAAAGGCATCCATCCCCGAGGAACTGAAGGAATTCATTGATAAAATCTCGGAATGCCTGAATGAAAACGACAGCTTCAAATACTGGGACGCGTCCAATTCTTATAAAGAAAATTACCGCAGCAGGACGCTCCTGGGCATAAGCGGGGCGGAAACGGAGATCGACGGAGGGTATATTTCAAGCTTTCTGGAGAGGGTCATTAATAAATGTTCCCAGGGCGTCAAGAAGGCCCTGGCAAAATACGGGAACTATTATACATATTTTATAAACGAGGTCGCGGACCATGAGCTTGAAGGCGGAAAGATAAAAGTAAAAAAGTTCTCCCAGAAGCCCCTGCCTCTTTTCCTTGAGGGCTTCGTCCACGCGCTTAAAGTGGAAAAAGACCCGGAAATATACAAACTTGTAAAAGGAAGCCTCCTTTTCGACAGGAAGCTGAAAATGTACAAGGTGAATTCGCCGTTCAACGGCGTGCCCCTGGAGATCGGGCGCGCGAAGGTGTTCACTCCCGGATGGCTGGAGAATGAATCCGTCTGGCTCCACATGGAGTACAAATATCTGCTTGAGCTTTTGCGGGCCGGATTGTACGAGGAATTTTTCAGCGATTTCAGGAATGTGCTTGTGCCGTTCATGAAACCGGGTGTTTACAAGAGAAGCATCCTGGAGAATTCTTCATTTATCGCCAGCAGCGCATACCCCGACAAGGGCAGCCACGGCAGAGGATTCGTTGCCCGCCTCTCCGGCGCGACGGCGGAGCTCATTGACATGTGGATCACAATGATGACAGGAAAGAAGATATTCTCGCTCGACAAACAGGGGAAGCTGACTTTCAAGCTCTCACCCATCCTGCCGAAATGGCTGTTCAATAAAGGAAAACTTGCCTTTACCCTATTGGGATCGATCGAGGTCTCATATATCAACAAGAAAATGAAGAACACTTTTGACGGCGGGGCAACGCCCGTCTCATACACGCTTTTCCTTGATGATAAAGAGATAGAGATCAAAGGCCCCTCGATCTCCGAGCCTTACTCCGCGATGATAAGGGACAGGCAAGTAAAGAAAATAATTGTAACCCTGTCCTAAAAGTAATATAATTCCGCCTGTTATGCTTCAAATCGGCGTCACTTTCTACCCCGACCAGTGGCCGA
>CAYHAH010000122.1:0-3496 GCA_964354575.1 uncultured bacterium | reverse complement strand
TGCAATGCATCCACCAGGAACATAGCCTGTCCGCCTGACACCATAAATGCGGTATCAACGCCTTTTTTGGACAAAAAGTCGAATATATAATCAGCAACGTTCATATGCGCCCCCCTGTATTTGTTATATTATAATAGTGATTCCATGTCGTAACTGGCGCCATCAGCTTTCTTCTTTTCAGCAAGATTCCTTGCTATTTCAACTATCATGTCTTCCTGTCCGCCGATTATCTTTCTTTTCCCGAGCTCCAGGAAAATATCGCGGGAATCAACATCAAATTCTTCGGCGGTTTTTTTCACATGGGTCAGGAAGCCGGAAAAGACCCCGGCTATTCCGCTGATAAGGCTGTCGGATGTTATTTCCTGGGGCTTTGTCATTATTTTGGAAACTATTTTTTCGCTCAGGTCCAATATCCTGTAAAGGTCAATGTCAGTTCTTATGTCGGACCTGTAAAGCAGTCCTGCCAGCACTTCTAAAGCGCAATTGCCTGCTCCCGCGCCGAAACCGCGCACCGTGCCGTCAATTATCGTAGCACCGGCTTCTATCGCATGGAATGAATTTGCCACTGCCATTCCCAGGTTATTATGCGCGTGGAATCCGACCCCGACCGTCAAAGATTCCGCGATCTTTGATATCCTTTCAGTGACCATTCTCGGGGTAGATGCGCCCGCCGAATCCATAAGTATCACGCCGTTGACGCCGTAAGACTGCATTTTCAACGCTTCCTCCAATAATTTTTCCGGGGAAGCCATATGGGACATCATTAAAATGCCGTAAACTTCTTTTCCTCTCTCTTTTACATATTCAATATGCTGTTGGGCCACATCCGCCTCAGTGCAGTGCGTGGCGATGCATACCAGGTCAACGCCGAGATCAAGCGCCGGTTTAAGATCGTCCTGTATGGTCCCAAAACCCGGGATCATGAATACCCCCAGCTTTGTTAAGGTCAGGTTCTTCCTTGCTATCGATATCATCTGTTGATCCGCCAGCGCTGAGATGCCTACCTGCAGTGAAGAAGCTCCCAACCCGTTCCCGTGGCCAACTATTATTGTGTGGAAACCTACATTATCGGCGAACCTGCAATACGTCTCTATATTATCAGCGCTTAACTGATGCCGTATAGCGTGCGAGCCATCCCTTAACGTGGAATCAAAAAATCTTAATTTGGCCATGACTTTACCATCCTATTTTAAAAGCTTCTTCTTTGCATATTCTTCCGCCACCCTTATGGCCGCGCATGTGATTATATCCAGATTTCCCGAATATTTCGGCAGATAATCCCCTCTGCCCACGACTTCAACCATCGTCGTTACCCTGTCTTTGTCTTTCAGAGGACCAAGGGTCACCTTATATCCCGGGACATACTACCTTATCTTTTCGGCGATCGCATGGATGGCGTTATGCAGTTCCTGGATCCTGGGATTTTCTATCAGAGCATATATTGTATTATGCATTGTTATCGGGGGCTCTGCCGGGTTCAAAATAATTATCGCTTTTGCGGCAGGCACTTTTGAAAAAGCCATTATCGAATCCTTGGTCGTTTGGGTGTATTCATCTATGTTTATCCTTGTGCCGGGACCGGCTGAAACAGATGATACGCTTGCCACGACCTCAATATATTTTGTGTCAGGGTGCACTTGCATGATGGCATAAGCGATCGGCGTAGCCGACTGGCCGCCGCAAGTCACAAGGTTAACGTTATTAACGTCAAGACATTCACCCAAATTGAGGACAGGGATGCACATTTTACCGACACGCGAAGGAGTAAGATCGATGGTGAATTTTTTCAGTTTACTTAGGATCGCGGCGTGTTTGACATGAGACCGTGCCGATGTGGCGTCAAATACGATATCGCATATTTTAGGGTCATCTTCTATCGCTTTTATGGAATCTGCCGAGGTCCTTATGCCCAGGCCTTTTGCGATCTTAATGCCTTTGGAATCAGGCGTCCTGCCGGCGAACATGGTGCATTCCAGGGTCGCTGAACGCTGTATCTTGATCAGAAGATCTATGCCTATATTCCCTGTGCCGATGATCCCGACCTTCACTTTTTTCACGTTATTTCCACCTTGTATGAATTCTATTCGTTCCGGGTTATGCTGTCAAAGAACTTCACAGCGTAATCCTCATGTTATCGACGGCCGCTTTTGCATCCTTGAATATACTTTTCGCGCTCTTTTCGGCCTGCCGCCTCTGTCCCATGTCCTTGTACTGGTTGGCGTCAAAGTGGGTCATGACAAGCTTTTTCACTTTTGCTTCTTTCGCGAGTTTTGCCGCCAGCTGCGGGTTCAGGTGGGGCCATTCGGGCGTTGTCCGCCCGGGAAGCAGCGCGCATTCCGATATAAGAAGATCCGCATTTTTTGAGAGCTCAACGGCTTCTTTGCAGTAACCCGTGTCGGTGCAGTAGCTGATGACCTTGTCATCTATCTCTAATCTGTAACCGTAACAGGCGGTTGAATGGTGCAGTTTCAGGCATTGAATCTTAAAAGGGGAGGAATGCCGCCCTTCCTTTAACTCAACGATCTCTGACCTGAAGCGAAGTTTGTTCAACGGCACGGAAAATTTATCGCCGAGGAAATTGTTTATGATATTGGATGAGCCGGGCTGCCCGAATATCTTCAGTGACTGGAAAACGCCATTGAACTTTTCAAGGATATGAAGGCCCTCGATATGATCGATGTGAAAATGGCTCAGGAATAAATAAACCGGCTTATCAGCTTTGATGTATCTGTCGGCCTTGTATATCCCGTTGCCCGCGTCAAGGATGATGTAAGAATCCTTTGCGTCGATCAGAGTGCAGATCGTGTTGCCCGTGTCGGTGTCGTACCACCCGTTCGTTCCTAAAAATGCTATTTTCACTGGTACCCCTCTATTTGTTCAATACAGATCTTCCTTAAGTCGCTTCGGTTCTTGTATGCGCCGGTCCACTCAATGACCTTTTCGATCGCCTGGTCCAGGTCCCACTTGGGCTTCCATCCGAGCTTCTTTGCAGCCTTGGAATGATCAAGGAATAAATAATGCGTTTCATGCGGATGCTTTCCTTTATCGATTTCGAAGGAGCAGTCCCGGCCCCATTTCTCGCAGAGCTTTTTGATCACCCATTCCACAGGCTTCGCGTCAGACCTGTCGGGGCCGAAATTCCAGGCTTCGCCGAATCTTGGCCCGTTTGAATAAAGCTTTTCCGCGAGCATCATGTATCCCTTCAAAGGCTCCAGCACATGCTGCCACGGCCTTACGGCTTTCGGGTTCCTTACCCTGATCTTTATCCCTTTCAGTGTAGCCTTGATGAAATCGGGAACGAGGCGGTCCTCGCCCCAGTCGCCGCCTCCTATGACATTGCCCGCTCTCGCAGTGGCTATTGCGACTTTGTGGGTCTTATAGTCTTTTGGATTAAAGAACGAATTCCTGAAAGATTCCGTGACAAGTTCCGAGCACGCTTTGCTGGTAGAGTAGGGGTCAAATCCGCCTAACGGGTCGGTTTCAATATATCCTTTTA
>CAYHAH010000121.1:0-7044 GCA_964354575.1 uncultured bacterium | reverse complement strand
GAAGGAACCGTCGGGCCCTTCCATGCTGACAAAGTTCACATTTTCTTCTTTTATCGTCTTTTTCGGCGTGATTATTTCAAGGTTCATCGCGAGATCGTCTCCGCTTTTTTTACGGCTTCATCGATCGTGCCGACCATATAGAACGCCGCCTCCGGCAGCGCGTCGTGTTTTCCCTCAACGATCTCCCTGAACCCCCTGATGGTTTCCTTGAGCGGCACGTATTTTCCGGCCATTCCAGTGAACTCTTCCGCAACGAAGAAGGACTGGGAAAGGAACCTCTGTATCCTTCGCGCGCGCGCAACGATCACCCTGTCTTCTTCGGACAGTTCTTCTATCCCCAGGATGGCGATTATGTCCTGAAGGTCCCTGTATCTCTGAAGTATCTTCTGGACATCCCTCGCGACCCTGTAATGTTCCTCTCCGAGTATCTTTTCATCCATGATCCGCGAAGTTGAAGCAAGAGGATCTATCGCGGGATAGATCCCCAGTTCCGTAAGCGCCCGGGAGAGGACCGTTGTCGCGTCAAGGTGTGTAAAGGTGGTCGCCGGGGCCGGGTCCGTCAGGTCATCCGCGGGGACATAGATCGCCTGAACGGAAGTGATGGAGCCGTCATTCGTTGAGACTATCCTTTCTTCAAGCGCCCCAAGCTCCGAAGAAAGCGTCGGCTGGTATCCCACCGCCGAAGGCATCCTTCCCAGAAGCGCCGAGACCTCCGATCCGGACTGAACGAACCTGAATATATTGTCAATGAACAGCAGGACATCCTGTTTCTTCTCGTCCCTGAAATATTCGGCCATCGTCAGCGCGGCAAGCCCCACTCTTAACCTTGCCCCGGGCGGCTCGTTCATCTGCCCGAAAACAAGAGCGGTCTTTCCTATTACTTTTGACTCTTTCATCGACAGCCAGAGGTCGTTCCCTTCCCTTGTGCGCTCCCCGACGCCTCCAAAAACGGAAACGCCGCCGTGTTCCGTCGCGATATTCCTTATCATCTCCATTACAAGAACGGTTTTCCCGACTCCCGCGCCGCCGAACAATCCTATTTTCCCGCCTTTTGGATAAGGCGCAAGAAGGTCTATGACCTTTATCCCCGTCTCGAACATCTCGCCGATCGGTTTTACGTTCGCAAGCGCCGGCGAATGGCGGTGGATGGGATATCTTGTCTTGTTCTTTACCGGCTCGCCGTGGTCGATCGTCTGGCCCAGAACATTGAATATCCTGCCGAGCACCTCGTCCCCCACGGGCACGGTTATGGGCCCGCCCGTATCGACTGCTTCCATGCCGCGCGATATCCCGTCGGTGGAAGACATGGCGATGCACCTGGCAACGCCGTCCCCGATATGCTGCGCGACTTCGCAGACAATGTTCATTTCTTTTATGATCACCGCATTGTATATGCCGGGAAGATTGTTTTCGCCGAATTCGACGTCAACGACCGGCCCGATCACCTGGCTTACCGTACCTTTTTTGGCTGTCATGATGCCAGCGCCTCCGCTCCGCTTATAACTTCCAGTATCTCCTTTGTGATAAGAGCCTGCCTTGTTTTGTTCAGTTCCAGGACAAGACTTTCGATCATGTCCCGGGCGCTGTCCGTCGCCTTTGTCATTGCCGTGAGCCTTGCCGAATATTCGCTCGCATAAAGATCCAGGAAAGAATGGAATACGGTCGATTCCAGGAACATTTGAACGACGGAATCTACCAGCTGCCTCTTTTCAGGCTCGTATAAAAAGACAGGCCTCATGCCCCGCGCTTCGGTCAAAGGCTTTTTCGGCAGGGGGAGCATCTTTTTTATCCTTATCTCATATTTCAGCTTTGACTTGAAGTTATTGTACGCAAGCATCACTTCCCCCGCCTTTCCCTCAAGGTAAAGCTTTATGCAATCGTTCATGACAAGGCTGCTCAAGCTTGCCGTTGGATTAGGAGGAAGATGGGTGTAAGTTGAATATATTTCATGCCCTTTGTTCTTGAAATAGGCAGCGCCTTTTGCGCCGATAAGTATTAACCTGCATTTTCCCTGCCTGCCGTCAGGCATGGCTGTTTTGCTTCGTTCTTTTATTGCGAGCTCCGCCTGCCTGATGAGGTTCTCATTGAACGCGCCGCAAAGACCCCGATCGGAAGTGAAGATCACAAAGAGAGCGTCCCTTGACTTATTGCCCCTGTAATAAATGTTGTCCGATTCCAGGTGTGAAACGATATCGGTTATTGCGTGAATGAAAGGTCTTGAAGCGAGCGCGCGGACCTCAGCCCTTTGAAGCCTTATCAGCGACATGCTTTTCATGGCCTTGGTTATCTTCTGCGTGCCCTGGATCCCTTTTATGCGCTCTTTTAAGTCTTTTATTTGCACCATTTCATCTGCTCCTGAAAATGCCCTTGTACTTTTCAACGGCTTCGATCAATTTTGCCTCGGATTCCTCGCTTATCATCTTCTTTTTCCTGATGTCCGTCATTGTTTCATAATAATGAGCGTCAAGATATTTCATGAAACCTGATTCAAAGCTCCTCGCGTCATCCTTTTTCAGGTCGTCGAGATACCCTCTTACCCCCGCGAATATCGCGGCAACCTGGTGAGCGACATCCATCGGGGCAAATTGACCCTGTTTCAGGATCTCCGTAAGTCTCTCGCCCCTTATGAGCTGATTCCTTGTCGCCTGATCAAGCTCCGAGGCGAACTGGGAGAAGGCCGCAAGGTCCCTGTACTGGGCGAGATCAAGCCTGAGACGGGAGGCGACCTGTTTCATCGCTTTTATCTGCGCCGCGCCGCCCACCCTTGACACAGAGAGCCCTGCATTTATCGCGGGGCGGGTGCCCGCGTAGAAAAGTTCGCTTTCAAGATATATCTGCCCGTCAGTGATGGATATTAT
This sequence comes from uncultured bacterium, assembly GCA_964354575.1. GTDB lineage: Bacteria > Margulisbacteria > WOR-1 > CAVSGV01 > CAVSGV01 > CAYHAH01. The sequence continues at coordinate 4,186 of CAYHAH010000121.1, read as the reverse complement.
GTTCGTGGGGATATATGCGGAAATATCACCTGCAAGGGTCTCCACAACAGGCAAAGCGGTAAGCGATCCCGCGCCCATGGCGTCGGACAGCTTTGCGGCTCTCTCCAGCAGTCTTGAATGGAGGTAGAAGATGTCGCCCGGGTAAGCCTCCCTGCCGGGCGGGCGCCTCAAAAGAAGCGAAAGTTGCCTGTAGGCGACAGCATGTTTTGAAAGGTCATCGTATATCACGAGAGCATCTTCTCCTTTGTACATGTAATATTCGCCTATCGCGCAGCCTGAATACGGAGCAAGATACTGCAGGGACGGCGGAGCATCCGCAGGGGCGGCGACAATTGTCGTATATTCCATCGCGCCGGCATCTTCCAGGGCATCGCGGACGGAAGCTATCGTTGACATTTTCTGCCCGACGGCGACATAAACGCATTTAACGTTCTCTTTTTTCTGGTTGATTATCGTGTCCACGATTATCGCCGTCTTGCCTGTCTGCCTGTCCCCTATGATAAGCTCCCTCTGGCCCCTTCCTATGGGTATCATGGAATCGATCGCCTTGATGCCGGTCTGGAGCGGCTCCCTGACAGGCTGCCTGTCAACAACGGACGGAGCAAGGAATTCTATGTTCCTTTTTTCATCGGAAGTCACCGCGCCCTTGCCGTCAAGCGGCTCCCCGAGCGGATTGATCACTCTGCCGAGAAGTCCTTCGCCGACGGGGACATCCGCGATACTGCCGGTGCATTTGACCTTCTGCCCTTCGGTAACGCTCTCAATATCGCCCATGACAACGCATCCTATATGGTCTTCCATAAGGTTAAGCACTATCCCTTTTGTTCCGCCCTCGAACTCCAGGATCTCTGAAACTTTTGCGCGGCCAAGCCCCGTTATTATCGCGACTCCGTCGCCGGAAGATACTACCTCGCCGATCTCCTCCTCGCGGGGGATGCCCCTGTATGACTCTATTTTTCTCTGCAATAATTTACTTATCTCTTCTTTTGCCATTTCATTTCCCCGTAAGCTGGGCCAACAGGCCTTTAAGCATTCCCGAAACGGTCCCGTCAATGACCCTGCTCCCGTATTGTATGCGCACGCCGCCGATGATCTTATTGTCGGTCCTGTAGTTCAGGTTGACCGTTTTTGCCAGCTGCTTTTCCAGTTTATCCTTCAGCCTGATCTTCTGCTCCATGCTAAGCGGCGCCCTTGAAGAAACGACACCGTCAATGACATTGTTCCTGTTATTCAAAAGCCCGACAAATTCCCTTGAAATAAGATAAAGATATTCTTCCCTCTTGTTCGCGATGACAAGCCTCAAAAAGTCCCTTGTCAAAGGGCTTAATGACCCGAGCGCTTCAAGTTTTTCGCCGGCGCGGACCATCCTGTCGGTGAAAAACTTGAAATACTTTTTCTGCCGCATTAAATCGCCTACGGCGGTCATTTCCTTCCTTACGGATCCGCTGGTATTTTCCTTAAGGGACAATTCCAGCAATGCTCTTGCGTACCGCCTGGCTATCACTCTATACCTTCATCCTTTCAATGACGCTGTCGGCCACCGTCTTCTGCGTCTTCCTGTCTATCTTCTTTTGGATTATCTTCTCCGCTATGATCACGGAAAGCCTGGCGGCTTCGTCCCTGATCGACTTCTTTGCTTCAAGCTTGAGCTGCCTTATTTCCTCTTTAGCCCTTGTCTTATGCTCCTCAATATCGTTTTTTGCCTTGACCAGTATTTCCTTCTTCATCTTTTCGGCCGCGCCGGAAGCTTCTTCGATGATGTTTTTGGCTGAGACATTCGCCGTATTTATCGCTTCCTTGCCGTCCTCTATAAAAGAGGAGGCCGCGGTCATTTTTGCTTCCGCTTCAGACAGGGTCCTGTCCACATGGGACTTCCTGTCTTCCAGTACCTTCATGATCGGCTTGTAAAGAAAATACTGAAGCACATAGATCAATATTATGAAATTGATCACTATTGCGATCAGCGTTCCATTGATCTCAAGCATGTTTCTCCTTACTTAAACGGGTTCACGAATATCAATATTATCGCGACAAGAAGCGCGTAAAGCGTAAGCGATTCGATGAATGACATTCCTATTATAAGAGCTGTCATTATCGGTCCCCTTGCTTCCGGCTGCCGCGATATGCCTTCAACGGCCTTTCCGGTCGCGAATCCCTGGGCGAGCGCCGAGGCAAAAGCCACGATGGCAAGCCCGAAAGCCGCGCCGAGCACGGATATCATCTGTATGTTCACTTAATCTCCCCCTTTCTTCAGTGACCCTCACTAGCCAGGGCCATTGATATGTAAAATACCGCCAAAAGCATGAATATGTACGCCTGTATCGCCCCAATAAGCAGGCTCAAAGCAAGTATCGGGATCGGGTAGAACAAAGGAAGGGCGACAAGCCCGGATAATATCACAATTATGGTCTCCTTGCCGAAGATATTTCCGAAAAGCCTTATGGAAAGCGAAAGCGGCTTGGCAAGCTCCTCTATCACGTTGAGGGGGAAGAAGACCGGGTTCGGCTGAAAAAATCTCTTGAAGTACCTGATGGGCCCTTTCTCGATCATACCGAAGACCTGGACCAAAAATATCGTAAGCAGCGCCAGGCCGGCGGTGGTGTTCAGGTCCGCCGTCGGCGATTTGAGCTCAAAAGGCGTGACGCCGAGCCAGTTCGAAGTTATTATGAAAAGGAACAGAGTGGCCAGAAAAGGAAAATATTTTCTCCCTCTCTCCCCTATCCTTTCAACCAAGGTATCGTTCAAAGCTTCCGCCCCGAGTTCAACCGCGCTCTGAAGCAGGCCGGGCCTTATCCTTAAAATGATCCTGATAAAAACTGCGGCCGCTATAAGGAGAACGGAAACTATCCACGCGGAAATAAGCGTATCGGAATGGAAAGTAAGCCCGAACAAATGCCACAGCGGATAAACACCTATATGCGCCATTTCCAAAAAAATACTCCTTACATTAAAGTTTTAACGGATTTATAAAGGCTCCAGAGACCGGATATTATGCCGAGCAAAAGGAACGCCACCGTGAACAGCGGAAAACACTTAAGCACCCCGTCAAGCAGTGTGCCTATTAAAAGCCCAACGATCGCCGGGGCAACTACCATCAACCCGAGATTAAAATATTTCAAATAATTCATCATTTGATCTTTGCCGCCCCCGCCTTTGAGACATCGAATTCCTCAGGTCGCACATCAATGAACCCGAAATAGTGCAGAAGTGCGGCGACTATCCGCAGTGAAGCTTTCCCGTCTCCGTATGGATTTATCGCCTTTGACATCTTGCTGTATTCCTTCTCGTCGGTCAGCAATCTTTCACATTCAGCAGTAATGTTTTCGGCGTTCGTGCCGACCACTTTCACGGTGTTCGCCAAGACGGCCTCGGGACGCTCCGTTTCTTCGCGCAGGACAAGGACCGGCACGCCCAGAGAAGGAGCTTCCTCCTGAATGCCGCCGGAATCCGTCAATATTATATGAGAGCTTTTCATCAAATGCACGAAGGGCTCGTAGTCAAGCGGACTTATCAGTTTCACATTGGCAGCATCGCCCAGTATCTCATTGACCGTATTGGAAACAATAGGATTTTTATGCACGGGCAGGATCACCGTGGCGATATCCCTGTGCTTCAAGGCGATCTTCTTTATCGCCTCGCAGATGTTCCTCAGCGGCGCCCCGAAACTCTCGCGCCTGTGCACCGTTACGAGGATAAGCTTCTTGCCCTTTTCCTTTACGTCGATCCCCGCGTGCCTCAAACTGTATTCCTTTTTTGCGACTTTTTGAAGCGCGTCGATCACCGTGTTTCCGGTCAAATATATTGATGACCTGTTGACCGCTTCGGACAATAAATTCTTTACCGCCGCCTCCGTAGGGGCGAAATGTATGTCGGCAACGGCGCTTGTAAGCCGCCTGTTAATTTCTTCCGGAAAGGGGTAATACTTCTTTCCGGTTCTCAGCCCCGCTTCAATGTGAGCAAGCGGCACGTGCTGGTAAAACGCCGCAAGCGACGACGCGAATGTCGTGGAAGTGTCCCCCTGGACAAGGATGATGTCAGGGTGCTCTCTCATGATTACCTCTTCAACTCCCTGGATGCACTTGCATACGATCGAAGAAACCGTCTGCTCATGCTCCATTATCATAAGGTCGTAATCGGGCCTGATATTGAAGACCTTCAATACCTGGTCGAGCATCTCCCGGTGCTG
>CAYHAH010000120.1:0-9432 GCA_964354575.1 uncultured bacterium | reverse complement strand
GTTCATCCTGATGCACTTCTGGACGGTCGCGACTTTTTTATGCTTTGGCTTTTCCTTCCCCAGAAAGATGGACTTGAATTGGAGCATCCCCGCCAGCGTCAGCAGCACCGTGGGATCCGTCGGGATCAGGGATGATCCAGGCAGGACCTTATGGCCTTTCTTTTCAAAATAATCAAGGAACCTATTTCTTATTTCCGAGCTTTTCATCAACGATCCTTCTAATGACGTCCTGCACATCTTTTACCGCGCCCCACGTCGAAATGATCTTTACGCGCTTCGGATCAAGTTTTGCCGTTTTAAGATACGCTTTCCTTACCCTTGAATGAAAACCGGCGTTTTCCGACTCAAATTTATCCTTCTTTGTGTATTTCGTGCCTCTCCTGATGCCGACTTTGGGCACTACGTCAAGAAGGAACGTAATGTCCGGAATTATTCCGCCTGAAGATATCCTGTTCATCTGCGTCACAAGTTTTCCGGGGAGTTTTCTTCCGCCGACCTGATACGCCGCGGTCGAATCGATGAACCTGTCCGATATCACGATCTTGCCGGCCGCAAGTGCCGGCTTTATGACGCGTGCGACATGCTCGGACCTGTCAGCCGCAAAAAGGAACAGTTCGGAATATCTGGAAACAAGCTGTTTTCCCCTGAGAAGGATCTCTCTCAGCAGTTTTCCTATCTGCGTCCCCCCCGGCTCAAGCGTGAGAACGACCCTGCATCCCCTGCTCACCAGATATTTTTTAAGGAGATTTGAATGCGTTGATTTTCCGCAGCCTTCCCCGCCTTCAAAAGTTATGAACATTTATCACCTTGTTATCAAGCTTACTCCCAATGTTACTTGCTGCATCGCGGTATTGTATTTTAATTCGACGGAATAACAATGGAATCCCAAGGACAATGTATAAATAAATTCTTTCTGATCCCAATCCGGAACATAATAAGAATAATCAAGACTTATCCTGTGCTGTCCGAAATTATACCCTAAACCGACGTAAAATTCATCAGAAGGGCGTGTAAGGTATGCATCATACTGGAAAGGGCTTCCGCCCGTGAAATCTATGTAATGCATGTGCCCCACATACGAATCGAAGCCGTACCCGAGATCGCGGGAGAGTCCCAGATTCTGGCTCAATCTGGACCAATACCCCGTCAGTCCGTACCAGGTCTGGTTATGTCCAAGTCCCGCATACAGCCTGCCTATGTCGGTCGGGATGTTAAAGTATCCTCTTGTATGTATGTTCCCCACGGAGTCGCCGACTCCGGTGCTTTCCTCGGTGATGTAGCCGAGGGAAACCGACCCGCCGATGTTGAAGTGATCAATTAAAGCGGGAATGTCATTGAGCTTTAACGTGACATTGGGAAGCATGCTTACCGTTTGAAAATTGATCCTTTCCTTGTAAGAAACGTTCGTGATCAGGTCGAACATAAGTTTTTGTCTTATCCTGAAAAAATTATAGAGGAAAAGGCTCCTCCCGCCTATTGACGGGCCGAAGCTGTAAGTGTGCGTAATGCCGCCGTACGTGTTGTATCTTGGATCATAATATACCCTGTAGTTGGTGCTGTTGTAATCATTGAACAAATAATTGCCTTCAACTCCGCCGCCAAAACCGCCCTTCGCAGTGTTCAAGAAAACCAGCCGTCCGGTGTGTTTTTTACTGGCGATCCAGGGGATCTTATAAAGGACATAAAACCCGTCTTCATCATTCGAGCCCATTTCCGGAAAGGACATGACGCCGCTTGCGTCGGCCCTTTGCCCCATCCCGTAGGCGCTCAGGTCGAACAGATATACCGGGACAGGCACGAAAGGAACCCCGTCTACCCAGAGATACCCGTAATATCCAAGCACCCATCCTTCCTCAGGATACAAAGTGGTCGTGATCGAAGAGACGTGATAGTGGGGAGGCTCAAGCCCGCAGGTGTTAAATGAAGAATTTCTTAATTCGATCTTTTCTTCGTCAATGTTCGCAAGCTCGCCGTATAAAACCGCATATCTGTATGTGACATTGACTTTCCTTGTCAAACCCCTTTTTGTCTTAAAACCATAGTCCAGGTATTCGCCTCTCAGCCGCGCGCCTTTTTTAATTTGCATTACAAAGCCGTTATCCGCCACAACCTGTTTATTTTCAATATTATAAACTACGTGAGCGGCATTGATCGTTACATCGGAAGAATCCACTTCGACCGAGCCGGAAGCTTCAAGTGTTGTTCCGTCCTCGCTGTAAGAGAGCGTGTCAGCAGTTATTACAACTTCTCCCGTTACCTGGGAAAAAGAAGGATAAGCAAAAATAAGGAAAAGTAACGCGGCAAATAATGAAGATTTACGCAACCTGTTCGTACCTGGACTCCTTGCTGAAGAATTTTGCGATCTCCTTTTTGAACACCAGCTCTATTTGGCCGATGGGGCCGTTCCGCTGTTTGGCGATTATTATCTCCGCTACATTTCCTTTTTCCGCAGCGGGATTATAATAATCCTCCCTGTGGATGAATATCACGAGATCGGCGGTTTGTTCTATTTCTCCGGATTCCCTCAGGTCGGAAAGCCTGGGGATCCTGTCGGTCCGCTGTTCCACCGCGCGGGAGAGCTGGGACAGCGCAATGACCGGTACATCCAGTTCCCTTGCAAGGGTCTTAAGCGACCTTGCGATCTCCGATATTTCCTGAACGCGGTTCTCGACCCTGGCGCGGCCGCTCATCAGCTGCATGTAATCTATTATCACAAGACCAAGCCCTCTTTCAGCCTTTAACCTTCTTGCCTTTGCCCTTACCTCCATTGATGTGATGGCGGCGCTGTCATCAATGAAGAGAGGCGCTTCCGAAAGCTTGGAAAGGGCTTTCGTGAGTTTCTTCCATCCGGCGTCCGGAAGGCTTGCCGTGTTCAGCCTGTTCTGGTCTATCTCCGCCTCCGAGCAAAGGATCCTTTGCGCAAGATGCTCTTTTGACATCTCCAAACTGAAAAGCGCAACGGGGATCTTATGCTTGATCGCGACATTTTGGGCTATATTGAGCGCCAGAGCGGTTTTTCCCACGGAGGGCCTTGCCGCTATTATTATCAGATCGGCGCTCTGGAACCCCGCCGTAAGATTGTCCAGGTCCTGGAAACCCGACGGAATTCCCGTAAGGGTTTCGTGTTTTTCATATAGTTTATCGATCTTCTCAAGGACTTTTTTCACGACGCTGTCGATCTTGTAGAAGCCTTCTTTGATCCGTTTAAGCGCAATGTTGAAAATGTTTTTTTCGGCGGAATCAAGGATAGAATCGACATCATCCGGATCTTCAAAAGCATCCCGCACGATCTTTGTGCCTGCGTCTATGAGGCGCCGCAGGATCGCTTTTTCTTCCACGATCCTTGCGTAATGATCCGAATTTGCGGATGTGGGAACGGAATTTATCAAATCAGCTATGTAAACGGAGCCCCCGACCGCGTCGAGTTTCCCGTCGTTCCTCAATATTTCGGATACAGTGATGGAATCGACCGGCTCTCCCAGCTCGAAAAGCTTCAGCATCGCCTCATAAATGAACCTGTGCGCATCGCGGTAAAAGGAATCCGGGCTCAGGATCTCAACGACCCGCAGTATTGCGTTCTTGTCTATGAGTATGGAGCCGAGCACGGATTGTTCGGCAACCAGATTTTGAGGGGGAATTTTTTCATTTTCCATAAATCACAAAACCTTATTTTTCTTCCTGTTCCTCTTTTTCGATCTCGCAAACGCATTCAGATTTGGGATTCCCGCAGTCGGCGCAGGTCTCATCCAGCTCCATGCTGCAATCCGGACAGAGCCCCGGCTTAATGTCTTCATATCCGCATGTGGGGCAAACATACGCTCCTTTAGCCACTCCGATCACGTCCCTTTCTAATGTAGTGTAATTATACCGCAGCTTCCCAGCTTTTCAAAATGTTTAAATGCATCTGCTCCTGCTCGATTATCTCGTTCAATGCAAGCTTGCCGCCCTCGTTCTTCGTGGTCTTCAGTATCTCCCTGTAGAATAAGATCGACTTGAGTTCCGCTATCTGGGCGTCCAACACCGCATCCCTGACGCTTTTTGCCTCGGCGTCCTTGCTGAATAACCCGGAATCCATGTAAGTGAAAATGCCCTCCTCCGAGTCCGCGCAGTCCGGGTCGCTGCCCCTGCTTCTCAGCGCCACCTCGAAAAGACCCTTGAATTTTTCATAATGCTGATGTTCGTCCTCCGCGAGCCTCTTGAAGGTCCTTTTTACTCTTTCATCGGTCGTCTTGCCGAGCACGCTCTTGTAATACTTTTCGCCGTCGGTTTCTATCTTCATGGCGATCTTCAGCACCTCAAGCTCGTCAAAATCGCCGATGACTATGCTGTCCTTTCCGACTTTTATGTCCATCAAATGCCTCCTGTCAGGAATTAAACGCTATCCCGAGACCGAACTGGGAGAGTATCCCCCCCACCTGATCGCCTAAATAGATGCTCGCGTTAAAGCTGCCTTTGATATTTGCCGAGAAATTATAATCGATCTCCGTTGAAAGCGAATACCTGACCGATGTGCCGATCTTTTCCTCGCTTTCCACCCCCGCATTGAAATTGTGGACCGCCAGACGGTATCTTGTCCTTATCGCGCTGCTTGCCTGGCTGCTGGAATCGACGCCCAGCATGATCTCATTGCTGATGTTGCTTTTCCTGTTAACGCTCCAGGAAACGGTTTCATATTCCGCGACCAGAGCGTTATACTGCGGCGCCTTTCTGTCTCCGCTGAAAATATATTCAAGTCCAAGACCGCTTATCTGCGGGTCGGTCGTGAGTTTTACGCCGGAGATCGTGGAATAATCGATCGTTCCCACGCCGTACTTGCCGATGATGTTCACTTTTTCGTCAAAGCCATATTTGCCGGCGAGACAAACGGCAGAAAACGGCGTTCCGGTCATGATGATCGTGGCGTTCATCTTGAGCGCATACGAACCATTCTTATCTATGTACGGGGAGGAATTGCCGGTCAAAAATCCAGCGTGAGCGGCGCCGGAACAGGAAAAAACCAGCAAAAAGATCAATAGAGGTTTTTTTAACATGATGTCCAAATTATATCATCACCTATCCGCCATATCTACCTTTGTAAATCGAGTTCCAGACAATAAAGATCACTAACAATATTATAAAAGCAATGCCGATGTCCATGGCGGCTCCTTCAGGGTCAGGCCCTGAGCATTTTTTTCAGATATTCTCCCGTGTAAGATCCTGAGGTTTTCGCGACATCCTCTGGAGTTCCTTGCGCGATCACATAACCTCCCTTGTCCCCTCCCTCGGGACCAAGGTCTATGATGTGATCAGCCACTTTTATCACGTCGAGATTGTGCTCTATGACGATAAGGGTGTTGCCGGTGTCAGCGAGCCTGTTCAAGACATTCAGGAATTTCTTGATATCGTCAAAATGAAGGCCGGTTGTCGGTTCGTCCAGAAGATACAAGGTCCTTCCCGTGGACCTTCCGGAAAGCTCCGTCGCCAGTTTGACCCTTTGGGCCTCGCCGCCGGATAACGTCGTGGCGAACTGCCCCAGGTGGAGGTAATCGAGCCCCACATCGTGAAGGGTCTGAAGCTTCTTCTGTATCTGCGGGATGTTGCTGAAAAGGTCAAGTGCGGAGGCCACCGTCATGTCAAGGACCTCGGCGATATTCTTGCCCTTGTACCTTACTTCAAGCGTTTCCCTGTTATAGCGCTTTCCCCCGCATTCATCGCAAGGCACATACACGTCCGGGAGAAAATGCATCTCGATCTTCACCATCCCGTCGCCGTGGCACGCCTCGCATCGGCCTCCCTTGACGTTGAATGAAAATCTTCCCGGCTTGTAGCCCCTTATCAGGGCTTCCTGCGTGTGCGAAAAAAGGTCCCTGATGTGGTCAAATACGCCCGTGTAAGTGGCGGGATTCGATCTCGGGGTCCTGCCTATCGGGGACTGGTCTATGATCACGACCTTGTCTATGTTCTCCAGGCCGACTATGTCCTTGTATTCCCCGGCTTTTTCTATCGATCTGTAAAATGTTTTTGCCAGGGCCCTATATAATATGTCGTTCACAAGGGAACTTTTGCCGGAACCCGACACTCCGGTCACACAGATGAATTTGCCAAGAGGGAATTTCACGTCGATATTTTTCAAATTGTTGTGTTTGGCGCCTTTAATGGTTAGATTCTTCCCGTTCCCTGGCCTGCGGGACTTCGGGACGTCTATCTTCAGCTCTTTCGCCAGGTATTTTCCGGTTATGGACCTTTTCTCGGCTATGATATCCTGGACAGTGCCGCTCCCAATAATGTGTCCGCCGTTAAGTCCCGCTCCCGGCCCGATATCGACAAGATGATCCGCGCTCCTCATTGTCGACTCATCATGCTCAACGATGATGACCGTGTTGCCGAGATCCCTTAGCTTTTTCAGCGTCTCGATAAGCCGCCCATTGTCCTTCTGGTGGAGGCCGATGGAGGGCTCATCCAGTATGTAAAGGACTCCCACAAGGCCCGAACCGATCTGGGTCGCGAGGCGCGTTCTCTGGGCTTCCCCTCCGGAAAGAGTCGAGGATTCCCTGTCAATGGTTATGTAATTCAAGCCGACATCAATGAGGAACTGAAATCTTGCCTTTAATTCCTTGATGATCTGTTTTGATATCATTTGCTGGCGATCGGTAAGCTTGAGCGTGTTCAGGAAGCCGTTGAGAGATGAGACCGGCATTCTTGTCGCGTCGGAGATCGATCTGTCCATTATTTTGACGGCGAGCGATTCCGGCTTGAGCCTGGCTCCCTTGCACGTTTCGCAGGGAACGGAGCTCATGTACCTGTAAAGCGCAAATCTCACGTGCTCCGAGGTCGTCTCGTAATATCTTCGCTTCAGATTATTGATGACGCCTTCAAATTTTCCTTCATGCTCGTAATAGCTTCTTTCCATGAAGTATTTGTACTGGACGGTTTCCTCCCCCGTTCCGTAAAAAATGACCTTCATCTGCTTTTTGCTGAATTTTTTAAGGGGCGTGTTCAGGTCGAACCCGAATTTTTCCCCGACCGCTTCCAGCTTCTGCATGTAATAGGTCCCCGCGGAATTCCACGGAGTAATCGCGCCTTCCGAGAGTGTCATGTTCCTGTCGGGGATAACGAGATCCGGGTCGAATTCAAGCTTATCGCCGAGGCCCTTGCATTCGGGGCACGCGCCGTAAGGGCTGTTGAACGAGAATATCCTGGGGGTTATCTCGTCAAGGCTTATGCCGCAGGCCGAGCAGGCGAATTTTTCGCTGAAAACCAGCGCGCTGACCTTCCCTTTGCCTTCGAGCTTGTCGACTATCGTTGTGCCGCTTCCGAATTTCAGCGCCGTCTCCACGGATTCCGTGATGCGCTTTCGGCTCGTCTGGTCGGCCGTCAACCGGTCAACGACTATTTCAATGCTGTGTTTCTTTTTCTTGTCCAGATCGATCCCGTTCTCCGAGAGGTCATGGATGCGCCCGTCAACCCTGACTTTGGCGAATCCGTTCTTCCTGGCGTCTTCAAAGACGTATCTGTGCTCGCCTTTTCTTCCCCTTATTACGGGAGACAATATCTGGATCTTTTCTCCCTTGAGCTTTGCCAGTATGTGGTCGGTTATCTGCTCCGGCGTCTGACGCTCGATGACCCTGCTGCACTGGGGACAATGCGGAGTGCCGATCGTTGCGTATAAGAGCCTCATATAATCATATATCTCGGTAACGGTGCCGACCGTTGACCTTGGATTCCTTGACGGGGATTTTTGGTCGATAGATATCGCGGGCGAAAGCCCCTCGATATAATCGACATCGGGCTTTTGCATCTGTTCAAGGAACTGCCTTGCGTAAGCGGAAAGGGATTCGACGTATCTGCGCTGGCCTTCGGCATAAAGCGTGTCGAAGGCGAGCGATGATTTGCCCGAGCCGGATATCCCCGTAAAAACGATCAGCTTGTTCCTGGGAAGCTCAAGACTGACGTTCTTTAAATTATGCTCTCTCGCGCCTTTTATGCAGATCGTTTCGCTGTTCATATTCTTAACAGGTATTTATCGATGAGGCCCATTGAAGTGTTGATTATGTCATCTCTCTTAAGCCCCGCGTCCGCTGCCATTTTCAGGACGGTGTCAAGGTCGCCGACCATCGTGGATATGTGTGCGTCCGAGCCGAGCGTAACCTTCCACCCGATCTTTTTCACGAATTTCGCTATGGCAAAACACCTGTCAAGGCTTCCTTTCCTGCTGATGGTGAGAGAGCTGTTGTTCAGCTCGATCAAAATGCCTCTTTCCTTGGCTTCCGGTATCACTTTCTCGTGATCTATCGGGAACATGGGATTGCCCGGATGAGCGAGCACCCTTACATATGTATTCTCCATCGCCTTGAGAAGTGCTTTTGTGTTCCCCTCTTCCCCGGCTCCTTCATACCCGCACATGGGATGCATTGCGATCGAAACAAAATCCATCGTCTTCAAAAATTCGTCGGCAAGGTCGAGATGCCCTTCGGAGTCGATGATATTGATCTCTCCGCCCTTTAATATCTTCACACCGTTAAGGCGTTCAGGTATCATCCTCTGGTTTGAGAAGTGGTACGGAGACGCTCCGCCCGGCATGGCGGGACCGTGGTCCGTTATGGCTATTACCTTGATGCCTTTCTTTTTTGCGGCGGCGGCGTATTCCTCAACGGTCGAATAGGCATGCCCCGAGGCAACTGTGTGGACGTGGAGATCGGCGATCAATTTGATCTTTTTCACTTCTCGACCGCGGCCATTATTTCATCGGGTATGTCAAAATTCCCGTGAACATTTTGCACGTCATCGTTCTCTTCAAGCGTATCGATAAATTTTAGCAGTTTCTGCGCTTCTTCGCCCTCCAGGTGAACTGTGTTCGTCGGCATCATGGATATCTCCGCGGAAGCCGTTTCATATTTCTTTGCGGACAGAGCGTTCTTCACCTGTTCGAATTTTTCCGGAGCGGTTTCAACGGTGATAATGCTTTCTTCTGTCGTGATGTCCTCGGCGCCGGCGTCGATCGCATCAGCCATCAGCTTATCCTCATCAACCTTCGATTGCTCGAAATGAAGCACTCCCTTTTTTTTGAACATCCACGCAACGCTTCCGCTCTCTCCGAGATTGCCGCCGTTCCTTGAGAAAATGAATCTTATATCGTTCAGCGTTCTCATTTTATTGTCGGTTATGCACTCCACCATTATCGCGACCCCGCCCGGACCGTATCCCTCGTAAGTCACTTCTTCTAGGCTTGCGCCTTCTCCCCCGCCGGTCGCTTTCTCGATCGCCCTCTTGATGTTGTCGGCAGGCATGTTGATCGATTTCGCTTTATCTATGGCAAGCCTTAGGCGGGGATTTCCGGATTGGTCCCCTCCGCCGATCCTGGCGGCAGCCGCTATTTCTCTTATGACCTTGGTAAATGATTTCCCCCTGGCCGCGTCTGTCTTGGCTTTAGACCTCTTAATGGTCGCCCACTTT
>CAYHAH010000119.1:0-15043 GCA_964354575.1 uncultured bacterium | reverse complement strand
TCGGGACTTAAAGGCGTTGAATTTTGGGCAGTTCACACAGACCTCCAGGCATTATCAGTATCTCTAGCAGACCACAAACGCCAGATAGGCGGAAAATTGACCAAAGGGCTCGGCGCGGGATCCAACCCCGAAATAGGCCAGAAAGCCGCCGAAGAATCCCGCGAAGACATCAAGCTTGCTCTCGCAGACGCCGACATGGTTTTCCTGACGGCCGGAATGGGTGGCGGCACCGGAACGGGGGCCTCTCCAATGATCGCCGAGATCGCGAGGGAACTGGGAGCTTTGACCGTGGGCGTCGTGACAAAGCCGTTCAGGTTCGAAGGTCCGGTAAGGATATCCCAGGCCGAAAGCGGCGTTGTGCTTTTAAGGGAAAAAGTTGACGCCCTAATAGTCATTCCGAATGACAAACTTCTCCAGGTCGTTGAAAAACGCACTTCCATTATCGATGCATTCAAGATCGCCGATGATGTCCTGCGCCACGGCGTGAAAGGCATATCAGATTTAATAACGGTCCCCGGATTGATCAACCTTGATTTTGCGGACATAAGGACGATCATGTTCGACGCGGGAAGCGCGATGATGGGGATCGGCACGGCAAGCGGCGAGAACAGGGCCGTGGAAGCAGCGGAACAGGCGATATCCAGCCCGCTCCTGGAAGAAACGATAACCGGGGCAAAGGGCGTCGTGTTCAATGTCACGGGAGGAAGCGACCTGACGCTTTACGAGGTGAACGACGCGGCAGAGGTCATCTACAACGCGGTCGATCCCGAAGCGAACATCATTTTCGGCGCGGTGATCGATGAGAAGCTCCAGGGAGAAGTCGTGATCACCGTCATTGCCACCGGGTTTAAACACATAGAAAAAGAAGCGTCGACGGAAGAAGCCGCGATCAGGTCCAAAATAAGGCCCGAGATCATCCAGACGGAAGGAAAAATTGAGCTTCCCGCATTCCTGAAGAACGTTTAGTCTTCTCAGTTACTTTGTATTGATTTCCCCCTGTGATATAATCTTTTTGTCATGGAACCTAGAGGAACAGGTTTTATAATATTCATGAACACGAGCCCTTTTTTTAAGGGCATTACCGTCATTATCGCCGGGCTCATCGGTCTTGGCTTTTCCTGTTGGATGGTAAAGCGCTGGAGGGAGCCGATGTCTTTGCAGTTCATGATATTCATCGGGCTCTCGATCTTTATCGCGCTTTACGGCTTATTCATCCTGATATTCCAGCCGCAGTGGTGGATCCCGCCGTGGTGGCAATGATCAATTGGGAGATCGTCTAACGGTAGGAAAGCTGACTCTGGATCAGCTAATCGGGGTTCAAATCCCTGTCTCCCAGTACTTCGACTCGGATGCTGCGCATCCTCGCTCAGTACAAGTTATAGTTACAACCAGCATATTTATACTAACCAAAAGAACCGAAGTAGGCTGAGCGAGCGAATCCTGAGTGAGCGAGTCGAAGCCAAGCGACGATAAATCGAAGGATGGTCGCATGAAATGGTATGTTTATATCCTGGAATGTTCCAATAAAGCTCTTTATACAGGAGTTACAAATAATCTTGAGCGAAGATTTAAGAATCATCAGGATGGACACGGTGGGCATTATACAAGTTATAACAGGCCAGTTAAGGTACTTTACTCAGAAACACATCAAAACAAAAGTAAAGCGTTAAAGAGGGAAGCACAAATAAAAGGGTGGACTAGGGAGAAAAAGGTCGCTTTGATTAACGGCGATTTAGCTTTACTCAAGATGCTATAACCTCTTACACTAAAGTCTTAATATGTAGCAGTCTACAAATGATATAATCAAACCAAACTAAGCTCGTGAGTATGATGAAAATGGAATGCCGAGAGGTCGGACTTCCTTCCTCAATCCTTTTCCAGAAGCTCGTAGTAAAGCGAAAAACGGTGAGTGTCTTCTTCCGTTTCAGAAACAAGCATGACGGCGTTCTTCCATTTTGAAATTGAATCGAGCGCCTGACCGGCTGTTTTTATGTCTTCATCGGTCAAACTGTCTTTACTGAAGATATTGGTCAGAGTGTTTATGTGCTCTTTTATTCCTTTGATGTAGAACGAGCAGAGGATCGCCAGTTTATATTTTTGGCCGGCAGGAAGCGATGCCCATATCTCTTCAACTATCTTGTCCTTTTTGATCGCGCCCGGCAGAAGGCACTGCTTAAAGGACTGTTTTTCAAAATCCGGATCCTTTGCCGAATCGGCAAAATCCATAAGTCCGTCGAATATTTTGTTCAATTCGGCAAACTCTTTTATGGCGTTCTTCAGGTCTTGAGGCTTATTGCATTCGGAATATAACGCTAAAAGAGCCGAGGGCAAAGTCATAAGATTATTTATCTTGTGGACCAATCGCCCCATGAACATTAAATACGGATTTCCCGAATGCGGAGTTTGCAGATATCCTCCGGGCAGGACGACCCCTCCATCTTCGCCGTCCCTTAAAACGACCCTGGCCACCGAGTTGCGAAAAGCTTTAAGGTCGGATCCTTTTTCGATCCAGCTGATGCCGAAATCAGCGACCGTTTTTGCTATCGGGTTTGCTTCTGACGGCTTGATATCTCCGCTGTAGATCGCCAACCGCGGCCGCGGCGCCCTTTTTTTGCGGTACAGGACGGAAACATTGCTGAGAAATTCATGGCCGTTCATGGCCAGCATGGCCTGATCGGAAATTATCAAATTCGGGGAAACCCTCTCTTCTTTAAGCGCGGCAAAGGCTTCTTCCGCGTTGGGGAAATCATCAACTGCGGAAAAACCCATTTCTTTCAGTATCCTTTTGGTCTGGCCGCGCAACTCCCGGTTGTCTTCCACGAGCATGACTTTTGTGTTCTGTGCCCTGGTCCTGGAGAGAACATGTTCATGAGGAACGGTTTCTTCTCCGCGTTCTTTGGCGGTGAGGACTTCTTTCCCGGGGAAACTGATCGTAAATGTCGTTCCCCGTCTCACCTGGCTTTTAACGTTGATCTCTCCTCCATTTCCGTCAACGATCTGTTTTATTGTGATCATGCCGAGTCCCGTTCCGCCCGGTTTGGTGGACCTTCCCGAACTGACGAACAGGGACGGCAGCTTGCTGGAGTGTATGCCGCAGCCGTTATCTTCGACAATGATGAGGATATTATCCGCGGGATCGCGTTTCATTGAAATGTTGATGTTCTTGTCGCCCCCGGACCTGGATCCAATACCGTCAAAGGCATCAACGGCATTCGAGATCAGATTCAGAAGCAGGTTAGACAGTTCTGATTCAACAATATAAATGCCGTCCGTATCTTTGATCCCTGAAAGATCGATCCTGAATGTTATCCCTTTTCGTTTCGCCTGCAGTTGATAGCGCTTCAATTTGTCGGCCATGTAGCTTTTCAGGGGAATAATTTGTTTTTCTCCGCTTCCTACGGCGGCAAAGGACAGCATGCCGTGCACCGTTCTTTGGGCGTCTTCGAGGACGGCTTGATTGGAAGTAATTTGCTCCAGTGTTTTGGCCGCCATTTCGGATAAGAGTTCAAGATCTCTTTCGGTTGGCATTCCAAGTGCTGCCTTTGTGCTTATGATATCGGCAAGCGCCCGAATGCGTTTTGCAACCAGAAGCTGTTCCTCGCTTAAACCCGCGCTTCCCATCAAAATATTCTTAAAAGCGTGGGAAGTGATCGCGGCCATTTCTCCCATGGCTGCCATGCGCTCCTTTTGCAGAAGCGCGGATTGCATGGTTTTCAGGGATTGCGTGTTCATTTTGGCCAATATGACCGAGGCAGTCGCATCTGCAAAAAACTTAATGTTGCGAAGTTCCTGCATTGAGAATAGTCCTTTTTTCAAAACAGCTAATATCCCGATTTTTTTATCTTCTTCTGTGCCGGGAGTTTTCACCACCAAGGGGATCACTATTAAGTGGTTGCTTTCTTGAGGCAAAAGCGCCAATGCGGTTTTGAACAACCCCCAGTATTTTCCGCCTTCTCTTATTTCGTTATCGATAAAATCCCCGGCTATTTTAAGATAATTGTCAAACGAGATCTCTCCACAGTCTAAAATCCCCGCTTTTCTCGTATCGGCTTCAAGAAATTTTTCGACAAAGAAATTATCAGCTTTAGTTATAGGGATCCGATGTTCCCCGAGTTTTTTGCCCCTTACTTTTTCGCCTATGGCTATGGCAGTTTTAGACATGGCTATGGCTATGGGAATTAAGTTGCCCCGGCCTTTTTCATCCGTTTCGTAAAGCATTATAGAGGGGTTGGCTGCATTAAAGTCTATTCTTATTCTTTCTACGATGGAATGGCACAGATCCTTAAGGCTTATAGCTTGATGCTGGCCGATAACGATCTGCATGATCTTTCTCATTCTTTCGCCCAAGGCTCTTTCATCCGAAGTATCTAAGTTGCAAGTTACGGCTTCTTTCAGGAGAGGTTTTTCTAATTCTATTATTTCATGAGGATCCAATTTAGAAACAGCGGTGGTAAATTGTTGTAAAGCTTCATTTAAATGAAGATAACCGCTTGGGCGTTCCTCGATCTGGCATTCTTCCACAAAGTCATATGTGCCCTGAAGGAAAAAATAAACTTCCGGGATCTTCGCCATTAATTTAGCCCGATACAGACTGATCCCGGTGTTTCCAAGAAGAGATTCGGCAAGAGGAAAATTCCGGCTTCCGTGTTTGACCCTGACTTCAAGGCCCTTGCGTTTTAACGCTCGAGTCAAATGTTTTATTCTTCTTATTATTTGATAATTCCTAAAGTATAAAGTCAGCGCTCTAAACAGGCCCATTTCTCCTCCATGGTTTCATCGAAATTCGTCCATTTTTTTCAGCCACTTGCCGGTCCTTTCCATTCCTTCTTCAAAATCCACGCGGGGGACAAAACCTAATTCACGCTTGATCTTTTCAATGGAAAAATATTGATCCGTGCCGGTCATTCTGACCGCCATTTTTGTCACCAGAGGCCTTCTTTTCAGCTGAAGGATCCCCGCGAAGAATTCCATAACAGTTGCAATAATATATGCCGCGGGAAATGACACAGAAAGTTTTGGCGGCGGACACTCTAAGATCTTTGCGATCTTGTCGACAAGCTCTTTCCATGTTGTCCTGCAGCCGTCGCTCACGTTGAAAACCTGGCCGACCGCTTTATCATGTGTTGCGGCCAGCAGAAGGGCGTCTGCCAAGTTTTCGACATAACACAGTCTCGCTTTAGCCCGGCCTTGATTAATAAGGATCATTCGCCCTGATTTGATCAAACGGGCGATTTCCTTAATAAGATATTCACATCGACGGCCATAAATAGTTGCCGGACGAAGAATAACAGCCGGAAGGCCCTTTTTGCAATATTCCCACACCAATTTTTCCGCCATGATCTTGGAGTCGGTGTAAGGATGCTGCCCGGTTACCAGCGGAAAATCTTCGGTGATATTATCTTTTCCGGGATTGCCGTAAACTTCGCAGCTGCTGAGATAGATAAAACGCTTTGCTTTGGCTTCATGAGCCGCTTCCAGAACATTCCCGGTTCCCTGAACAATGGAAGCATAAAAATCTTTTCGTTTTGCCCAGTCCGTAACCAGGGCGGCGCAATGAAAAACTATGTCAATTCCCATGAGGGCTTTTCTTAAACTGTTTTTATTTAAAATATCCCCTTCAACAAGTTCAACTTCCAGTTTTTCAAGGAGCTGTTTATTGCTGGTTTCTCTAACAAGAGCACGCACTTGAGCTTTATTGGAGATGAGTTTTTCAACCAGATGGGAGCCTATAAATCCCGTGGCCCCTGTTACTAAATATTTCATATCTTCACATTAAGATCCCTTTTTATTTGAGGCCTAATTATAGCATTCTTAGACGGATGGAATCAAACATAGATCATATCAAAACAATTATATGGCTTGAAATTAAGAAAGATGGTATGATTCCTTCAATTGTAATTAAACAGAAGGGAAGGCGGCTTTGCTAAAAGAAGCTTTAACCCTCGACGATCTTAAAAAATTAGGTAGTAAAAAAATTACATCCCTCCAAAATAAGCGCTTCCGGGCGACCCTCCGTTACATGCTGCCGAACGCCGCGTTCTACAAGGAATTATTTGAACGGCACAAGGTGGATCCAAAAAACATCAAAACTGTGGAGGACTGGAAAAAGTTCGGGCTTCCTTTGATCAAGAAGAAGCTATACCTCGACAGGATCAAGGACTTCATCGTGAGGCCGCAGGGAAGCGGGGATCAGATCTTCATGAATTACCTCAATTACGCATTTTACCTGGACAGGCATGAAGGGTTTAAACTGCTGTTTTCCGCTCTTATCTCAAAGGTCTTGCCAAAATGGCATGAGAGGCTGAAGAAAGAGGTAAAGGCGTTTTTCATGCCTAAAATGCCCGCTTTTGCAGGCGGGACAGAGAGCGGCCGGCCGGCTCCGGTGCTGCTCACCGCAAAACAAAAATTTTTCAACATGACAAATACGGCCGACATATCGGCATATTTGGTGATCACAAGGCATTTCGGGGAAGAGACCATCACCGGGATGAACCTCTTTCCTTACGCGCCCCATGTGGCCTGGCAGATCATAAACATGGCGGCAGAGCTTCGGGCTGACCTGAATTTATGCACGGCCGCGGGCGGGGTGCTCAGCACCGAAAAACTGATCAATATCGCCAAGGGAGCCCAGCCGAACCTGTTTTCCGGGATGGTGGATTATCTAATAAATATTTTTCTTCCCAGGGCCTGCGAGGAGGGGCTGAAACTGGGAGAGAGGGTAGTGTTCCTGAACGGCGCCACAAAAATGCTCGAGGTTCAGCGCCGGCAGGTAAAGGAAATGTTCAAAAAACTGGGGGCAAAAAATGTGATCGCCCTTGACGGTTATGGAGCATCGGAACTTAAAGAAACCACCCTGGCCGAATGCGAAGAAGGCTCAGGCTTTCATCACGTAGCCCCCCTCTCCTCGATAATACGCACCGTCAAAGTTGGCAGGGCCGATCCGCAGTCCGACTATATTTATGATTGGGACTTCACTCCAGGCGAAAAGGGCGGCTATGCGGCAATATGGAATATCGACGGCGCTGGAACGCTTCTTGAAGGTTTTCTGCTTGGCGACAAATATGACCGCATTGTGACCGGTAAATGTCCCCATTGCGGGCTGAGCGTTGAAAGAGTTTATAATATCAATCGGATTGTAGATATGGAAACGGAAATGAAGATAATGGGCGTGGACGAGGAAAAGGTAAAGGGCACGATAGTCAATCTGGCGGCTCTGAGAGAAAAGCTGCTCTGCCTCGAGGGGATAAGAGAAGTCCAGCTTGTCGTGAAAAAGGGGCCCAAGGGCGACATGCTTATCGTCAAATATGTTCCGGCAGCCGGCAAGGCAGAGGAACTTAAGCTCAAAATAAAGGAGGTGTTTAAAGATTTCTCTGATGTTCAGCCGGATGCGATCGAAGAGGTCAAGATATCGGATCTGTATATTGAAAGAGACTTTAAATATCAGGGGATCTTAAGAAAGTAAATGGAATACATTAAAAAGCTGCTGAAGGCCGTGGAGGAGCATCATCTTTACCCGGACATCAAAACCATCTATTCCGCGGCAACCCCCAAAGTCGTGGCGGACGGGAAAGAGGTTATTTCTCTCTGCTCGAATAATTATCTTGGTTTGGCTACAAATCCAAATGTCATAAAAGCGGCTGTCGAAGCCGCCCAAAAGTACGGCACCAGCTGCGGCGGATCAAGGCTCATTTCCGGAAATCTGGCGCTGGAAGAAGATCTGGAGAAGGAGATCGCGGAATTCAAAGGCTCCGAAGCGGCGATAGTGTTCATGACCGGATATATGGCCAATACCGGCGTGATCCCGGCGCTGATGAACGTGGTCAACATGTACGGGCTGCCTGCCATGCGCCAGGAAGACAACGTTATAATAAGCGACGAATTCAACCATGCCAGCATCATAGACGGATGCCGCCTGTCAAAGGCTGAGCGGCTCATATATAAACATAAGGACGCGGACGACCTGGAAAAGATACTTAAGGAGAACAGGGCCAAAAGGAAACTTATCGTGACGGACGGGGTTTTCAGCATGGACGGAGACATCGCGCCCATTCCTCAAATAGCGGAGCTGGCTAAAAAATATAACGCGATCTTCATGGTGGATGACGCCCATGCCACCGGCGTCCTGGGCGACAGGGGAGGTGGCACCGCGGATCATTTCCATGTGGAAGGCAAAGTGGATGTCATAATGGGCACTTTCAGCAAGGCGCTGGGCGGGGTTGGCGGCTTTATTTCCGGCTCAAACGACCTGATCAGATTTTTAAGGATAAATACGCGGGAATACATTTTCTCGTCGGCGCTTCCCCCTGCAACGGCGGCGGGATTGATCGCGGCAATAAAGGAGATCAAAGGCCATCCGGAATTGAGGAAAAAATTATGGAAAAATGTCGAGCATTTGAAGAGCGGCTTGAAGGAGCTGGGATTTAATACTTTAGGGAGCGAGACCCAGATCATACCCGTATTCATCGGGAAGGAAGAAAAGGCGATCGCGGCGTCGCGGCAGCTCTTTGACAACGGCATCTTTGTCCCCTGCGTAAGATGGCCCGCGGTCCCCGAGGGGCAGGCGCGCCTGCGGTGCACCGTTATGGCCACTCACGCCGAGGACCAGATAAACCAGGCCCTGGAAGCGTTTAAAAGGGTAGGGAGATCCTTGGGCATCATATGAAAATAATCGATTCCCATGTCCATCTCGGAGACATATTCGGCATATATCCCGGATACTCGCTGGAAAACAGGACCCCGGGAACCATTTATCCTTTTAAGCCTAACGGCTATGAATTAATGGGGTTTCGCAACGTATATTTCGGAAAGCTGAATTATCTTTTTAAGCCGCTTATCGCCGCCTCCGCCAGGTCCATTACAAAATATGCCAACCTTCCAAACCTGAAGGAATCCATGGAGAAAACCGGAATAGAAAGATCCGTGGTTTTGGCTCTGGAACCTTATGTCAGCACAGAAAGCATTTTGAGCGTCTGCCGGAAGGACCCGAACCTCATTCCTTTCTGCTCGGTGCACCCCCATGATAAAGACAAGAAAGAAAAGTTGAAACGGTATGTCGAAGCCGGATGCAAAGGTTTAAAGCTCCACCCGGTCATTCAGAGGGTCAGGCCGGATGATCCCGCAACAATGGAGGTGCTTGAAGAGGTAAAACAATATAATATCCCGGTGCTTTTTCACGTCGGATGGGGTTCGATCGGAAAAGGAAGCTACGGTTTCATAGAGAATTACAAAAAGGTCCTGGATGCTTTTCGGGACATCACTTTCATATTCGCGCACATCGGTTTCTATGATCCTTTTTCTGCAATGGAGTGCATGTCGAAATACGATAACGTTTACTGCGACACCAGCTGGCAGCCCGGCGGGATAATTTTAAAGGCATTGGACAGGCTTGGCGAGGACCGCATCATGTTCGGGACAGATTGGCCTTACAATTTGCAAAAGACCTCTTTGAATATCGTCATGGAAATCACCAGGGGCAAGCCGGAGCTTAGAGACAAGATCCTCTACAAAAACGCAGCAAGCATTTTATCGATCTGAAGGCCGGGAAAAAGCAAGCTGCACAAACTTTGTGCATCGACTTGACTTCGCCGGTTTTTCTGCAAGAATATATATAAGAGGTGTTCTTCAATTTCCTACTTTAAGCCTACGATACTGGTCGTTGATGACGAAGAAAGCGTAAGAAGGTCCCTGAGCATCCTTCTTAAAAAGATCGGCACTGTGATCACGGCCGCGGACAGCGAAGAATCTTTCCGGCAGTTAAAGAACAACGAGGTCGACCTTGTCCTTCTGGACATAGGGCTTCCCAAGATCAGCGGGATGGAAGTATTAAGAAAGATAAAAAAAGTCCAGGAACATTTAATGGTCATAATGATAACCGCCCTGCGGGATACCCGGACAGCCGTGGAAGCGATGAAACTGGGCGCCTACGACTACATTTCCAAACCTTTTGACGTAGCCGAGCTGCGCACGCTAGTGAGCAAAGCCCTTGAAAAAAGGCAGCTGATCAAGGAAAACCTATTCCTTCATTCCGAGATCGCAAGGATCAGTGAATATGACGAACTTATCGGCAAAAGCCCCCAGATGAAGCATCTTTCAAGACTGATGGACAAAGCGGCGGCAACCAGCGGAGCAGTTCTTATAAACGGAGAAAGCGGCACGGGAAAAGAATTGATCGCCCGCGGTATCCATTCGCGCGGCGACAGGAGGAACAAGCCGTTTGTCGCGATCAATTGCGCCGGCATCCCCGATAATCTTCTTGAAAGTGAATTGTTCGGCCACGAAGCGGGGGCTTTTACGGGGGCGATGGAGAGAAAAGAAGGGAAATTTGAAACTGCGGACGGAGGCACGATCTTCCTGGACGAGATAAGCAGCATGTCTTTCCATCTTCAGGCAAAACTCTTGAGGGTGCTGCAGGAAAGGAAGGACGGCACGAAGGAAATAGAAAGGGTGGGTTCTTCCAGGCCGATCTTCATAGACGTCCGGGTGATATCGGCCACCAACAAGGACATCAGAAAAATGATGGAGGAAGGGAAATTCAGGGAAGATCTTTACTTCCGTTTGAACGTTATACCCGTTAACGTTGCCCCGCTCAGGGAAAGGAAAAAGGACATTCCGCTGCTCATAGATTATTTCCTTGAAAAAAGCAACAGGAGATTTGACAAAAAGGTGTTCGGTTTTGACAAAAAAGCGCTGGAGGTCTTGAATTCATATTCGTGGCCGGGAAACATACGCGAATTGAAAAATCTTGTGGAAATGGAGGCAACGCTTAAGCAGGAAGGCATGGTATCCGTCGCGGACCTGCCGGTTGAAATGTTGATAAACCGCTCCCGCGGATCAAGATCTGTTTCCGGCGATTCGCTGCTTTCGTCGCGCGTTCAATTGGAAAAGCGGATGATCGAGGGGGCGCTTTTGAAGACCAGGGGCAACCAGATAAAAGCCGCGGCGATACTTGGAATTCACCGGAATACCTTGCTTGCCAAAATAAAACAGTTTGGCATAAACAAAAATTCCCTGACCCCGCCTGCACAATAGATATGCAAATGCACAATAATAGTGCATATTCAATAGTATCTGTTCATTTCATCCACCGTTAAACTCTCTTATTGAGCACAAAATCACATTAAAACACCCTGTTCATTTTGGCAATAAAATTGCTGGTATAAGTGATGCATAATGAAAAATGTCAGCTGAACAGGAAAAAGGTGCATATTTGGAAAACATGAATGTAAGAGGTCCGCGGAATTCGACAGGCATGATGCCCAATGTAAATACGGAACAAAACTCGCATGCGATGAAATTGCACCCGGCGGAAGTCAAATTGATACAGGTGATCAGGGCGATACAATTCGGCGAGATAGAAGGGTTGAAAATAGAAGACGGTTTGCCGGCTTATTACAAGGGAGCGCGGAAAACCTGCAAGCTGGCCTGATTTGACGGTGTCGCGGAGGGGAAAGAATGATGGATCAAAATATTGAGGGTGATATTTCAGCCGTCACGGTGAGCAAGGCTGCGCAGCTGTGCAATATGAACCTGCATATTTCCGAGAAAAAGCTCATTGAGCTTATTCGATCGATCGAGAACGGGGAAATAACTTCCATCAAGATCCAGAATGGATTGCCGATATTTTACATTATTAATTTAAGGGACAGGAAATTATTGTAAAGTAAGATTTTAAGCAAACCGGCTTGACTAAAAAACAGAGGGCCGATGATTTATATGTTCAATCATGTAAACATCGGCCTTTTTTATTTAAGAGTATTTTAGCGAGGGGAAAGCTTATTTGGACACAATTTACAGAAAGGCGCTAGTGATATCCTTGATATTTCTTCTTGGCGGAAACATCCGTGTCTTTGCCGAGACTGGCTCATACCCTGAAACGGCGTTCAACCAGACGATGGGGCTTATAAATATCCCCACCGCGAACATTACAACATATCGCGGGCACTTGTGCGTAAGCATGAATTCGGCCGTGCTTGCGATTGCCATGTTCGATTATTTCGAGATCGGCATGTTCGCGCATTACTACGACAATCAGATTTATTGCGGGAATATGCTGAAAATAAAACTTATAGACGAAGAGCACCCGTGGCCGGCGGTAGCCGTGGGTGTGGAAAGCGAAACAGCGAATCCGCACCTCATGAACGCCCAATACTTTAATTCAAGTTACATCGTGGCAAGCGACGACATGGGGGTCTTCGGCACGGCGCATGTCGGCCTGGGCAACGGCAGGTTCATAGGCACAGGCGACAACAGTTCAAAGCTGAACGGTCTTTTTGCAGGCATTGAAAAGACCGTATTTGAGGAGTCCGGCTGCCCAATAGTACTGAAGCTCGAGGAGGACGGAAGAGACGTCAATTTCGGAGTCGAGATCCAGCCGCTTCCCGATCTTAAACTTTATTTTACGGTTGCAAAGCTTGACAACTGGATATTCCAGCATTCTGCTCCGGACAACAATCCCACCGTGTCGCTGGGATTTTGCCTCCAGTGCGAGACGCCTCCGGTTCGGAGAAGTGACGCGAAGACAACAATGTAAAAGGATCCGGAATGCCGGAGCTTGAGAAAGGGGACAAAATGTTGAGTGAAAGTGAAACGGAAGAAACGAATGAAAATGCCGCCGAAAGAGAAAAATTGAGGATCGATGATTACCTGTCGGTAAAGTGGTATGTGCTGGCGATCATAGCGCTTTTAGTTACCGCCGAAAGACTGCTTGGCGTCATAGGGAATGACGTGTTTTTCATGAATTGCGCCGGCGTTGCAATGGCGGCGCTCACGGCGCTTTTCTTGAAGTATTACCTTAACAATGACGGGAAGGCTTATTCGTTATTTACGCATATTTCCCTGATCTCGGATATGGTGATAATTTGCGTCTTCCTGTATTTGACCGGCGGCCCCGAGAATATCTGGGGATTTTTGCCGCTGCTTACGATCTTTGTAAGCGGCTATCTTTTTAATTTGGGCTGGGCAATAGGTTACGCGTTCATTTCATTCGTCATGGTGACGGGCCTGTTTTTCCTGGATGTTTATGCGGTGATCCCTCACTATTCCGCCTATCACGCTTCTTACGCGTACTGGAAAAACTGGAATTATCTCGGCGATTACATTTTCGGCATGGTCCTGCTTTATTTTTCCGGAGCCATGATCAGCGGTGTTATGTACCAGTC
This sequence comes from uncultured bacterium, assembly GCA_964354575.1. Taxonomy (GTDB): domain Bacteria; phylum Margulisbacteria; class WOR-1; order CAVSGV01; family CAVSGV01; genus CAYHAH01. The sequence goes on along the minus strand of CAYHAH010000119.1, from coordinate 1,886 downwards.
CATGAGAAAATCCGCCGCCCGGATGGAAGCGAGCCTGGCGGAAAGCAGGCAGGCCCGGAAGGAAGCCGAAGACGCCAGATTCGAACTTGAGAGAATACTGCGCCAGATGGGGGAGATAAACGACAAAAAGACCGAATTCGTTTCGGACGTCTCGCACGAGCTCCGGACGCCGCTTGCCTCAATAAAAGGCTTCATTTCCACCATAAGATCGGAAAAAGAAATGGACGAAAAGAACAGGGATGAGTTCATGAAAATAGTGGAAGATGAAACGGACCGCCTGACCAGGATAATCGAGGAGCTTCTTGACCTGTCGCGCATTGAATCCGGGCGGCTGAAATTGAACCTGAAATCGTTCCGGTTGATTGACACGATTCATAAAAACATAGAGAACATTCAGGGACAGGCCAAAAAGAAGGAAATCATTATCGAGAAGAGGATACCGCCGGATCTTCCTCCCGTTTACGCCGACCAGGATAAAACCACCCAGGTGATAATAAATCTGCTGAGCAACGCGGTCAAATATAACAGGAAAGGAGGAAAGGTGACGGTTTCGGCATTTAAGGATGACGGGCGCGTGAAAGTGGCGGTGGAGGATACGGGGGTTGGAATATCGGAAAAAGACATTCCTCACATGTTCGAGAAATTTTACCGGGCGGACAAGACGAGTTCGGATGCGCCGGGAACGGGGCTCGGGCTGGCGCTGTCAAAAAGTCTGATCGAAGTGCAGGGGGGAGAGATGAGCGTTTTTAGCGAGGTGGATAAGGGGAGTACGTTTTTCTTTACATTGCCGGTGTCCGATAATAAAGCCGCTGTCTGAGCATTGGCGGCGGCCAAAAAGGGGGAAAATATGAAGGAAGTGGAACTTATAAGCACGGGGATCTATTTGCCCGGAGAACCTGTTCCGTTTGAAAAAATCGAGGAAGTCATTGGATATCTTGACGATGCGCCGGAAAGGATCAAGAAAATGATCGGCAAACTCAGGCCCATGGTGAAGGGTATCATAGGAATAGAACAGTGCCATTTTGCGGTGGACCCGAAAACAAAAAAGATCACGGAAAATGTCACAAGCATGGCTGTTAAAGCGATCAAAATCGCTCTTAACAAGGCGCAAATGAAGGCAAGCGAAATCGATTGTATTTTACTTGCAACTCCTCTGCCTGACTATCTGACACCGCCGACCACTACCCTTGTCCAGGAAGAGCTGGGCATTGAGAAATGCGCCGAGATAGAGGTCCATTCCAACTGCACCGGAGCCACTAAGGTGTTTCAGATCGCATTCGACGCCCTGAGGGTCGGCCGGTACAAAAATGTGGTCATTGTGTATTCACAGCTTTCTTCCACGTATCTAATTTCAAGCTATTACAATCAGGAAAAAGTCAAGACAGAAAATACCCTTTTACGATGGTTCCTGTCGGATAGCGCAAGCGCCGTAATTTTGAGCGCAAGAGACAAGCTTTCATCGGGGATCAAGGTCATTGACGTGTATAACGAGTCAGTTGGGGGGAAGTTCAAGCCGGCGATGTGGGCCAAGTTTGGCGCAAGGGAGTTAAGGATGCCAAAGGTATATCAGGAAGGATTGCATCATTTGGGACAGGATTACAGCATCGTGGTTGAGATAGGAGAACGCTTTCTCGCCGACGGTTTCAAGAGAATGCTCGAGCGGTCTCAGATCAGCGCAAATGAGATCGATCATGTTTCGGCAAGCATCCCGTCCACCAAACTGCTGGAAAAAGGGAAAAATATTTTCCTTAAAGAATTTTCGATACCGATCGAAAAGTGGTTCAGCAATATTCACAGGAAGGGATACAGCGGCGGCTCATCGGTGATAATCGGCCTGGACGAGATGCTGGACAGGAAACTTTTCAAAATCAATGAAATATTAACGG